>CAYYFU010000179.1:0-3896 GCA_964471095.1 uncultured Pseudomonadota bacterium | reverse complement strand
ACCGCCGGGCATTAGGACAGTTCAACGATGCTGACGAATCCGGCGGCGCTTTCCGAGGTGCCGCGCGGTGTCCGTATCGGGATGCTCCTCGGAGTCACCCAGCTTTCGTTTACGAGTGTGGCGAATCCGGGGGTGGCGATCACCCATAACGACGACCCGCCGCTGCTCCCCTCCGGGAGCCTGGTCTACAAATTCCGCGATGGTGATGTCACCTGGGGACTCGGGGCCTTTGGGGTCGCCGGTTTCGGCAACGATTACTCCGCCTCGACGCTGGCGCCGGGGGCCGCCTTCGGGACGCACTCGCTCTATGGTCTGCTCAAGATCGTCGATGCGATTTCGTATCGCCTGAACGACCGGATCTCACTGGGGGCCGCTCTCCATATCAACCGCGAGACCCTCGAGTCGAACGGGGCGACCGCCGCGTTGACGCAGACAACCGGCGCCGACCGGACCGACGCCGCCTATGGATTCGGCGGGGCGGCGGGGCTCCTCTATAAACCGATCGACAACCTTCATCTCGGGGTCAGTTATACGAGTGAGCAGTTCTTCAATAATTTTGAGCGGTATCTCGATCTCCTGCCGCGCGGCCTTAATTACCCCCAGCAGGCGAACACCGGCATTGCCTGGTGGCCGCGGGAGGATCTGCTCCTCGCGGCCGATTTTCGCTGGATCAACTGGTCAGGAGCCGGGGGCGGGTTTGGCGATTCACTGGCCGGCGGGGGGCTCGGCTGGCAGGACCAGTTCGTCGGGATGGGAGGGATGCAGTACCGGCCGTGGGATTTCCTGCTGGTCCGGACCGGCTACAACTACGGCCGCTCGGCGGTCCCGTCGAACGCCCTGTTCGTGAACTCGCTCTCGACCGCGATCGGCAAGCATCATCTGGGTGGAGGGATCGGGCTTCGGATGATGGAGAATATCGATTTTGACGTCTCCTATCTCCGCGCCTTTTCCAGCACCGTGACCGATACCGGCACGCTCGGCCCCGGCTCCTCGGCAACACTGGCGGGGCACCAGACCACCATCGACCTCACCGTGAGGTTTTAGCCAGTTGGTCGAATAATTCCTGATAGCGGCTGATCCAGTCTGCCTCCGTCGGATCCTCGAGAAATCGGCTGATGTCGGACAAGACAGTCGTGGGCTTTACCTCATACACCTTCTTCCGGACTGCCTCCATAACCCCCTCACTATCCCGAAACCGGGTCCCCTTCAATCCCCGATTGAGGAAATCAAGGTTCACTTCAGTTTTTCGGCTCAAATACCAGATCAGATCGTAATAATCGCGGCCGGCAGGGTAGGGGCGTTGCAGGATGGCGAGGATCTTTCCGGCGAACATAACGGGGAGTGTGTGTTTGAGGATCGGAAAGATCTCGCCGAACCGGTTCACGAAAAAACTCTCCCGCTCTTCCTTGAGGATCGGAAGAGGATTCGCGTCCGCCTCCAGCTTGATATGCAATTTTTCCTGCTGACGAGAAAGCGGGAGGTCGAGCGAACCGGCGAACCCGGCAAAACGCAAAAAGGTCTTGAGCACGATCTTTTCCTTTGGGGCGGTCGTGGAGATGTCGAAGCCCAGCAGGCGAAGTTCCCGCTGGAGGCCCTCCAGCATCGCCGCAAATTCAAAGGAGGAACGGTCCCCGTCGAGGGCAAAATCGAGGTCCTCCGAATACCGCTTCAGGTTGTAGCAGATCCGGAGGCAGGTCCCTCCCATAAAGGAGAGGGCGGCACCTGCCGGGGACTGGTAGATGAGCTTCAGGATCAGGGTCTGGAGATATTCGCGGACCGCGTTCAGGATCTCCTGATCGGTGGCGCGCCTCGACCGCAGTTCCTCGACGATTTTTTTAAGTCGTTCCATAGTTCCTCAATGAATGAACCAGACGGACCACTTTCTTGGAATGGAACCTTCGAGCATAAGCGACGCACTTTTTGAAATCAACTTCTCCCAGATTCTGCCAGCGTCGGGATTCCCAAAAATCCGGTTTGGCGATCAGCCGACCGCTGTTCAGATAGCAATAGTCCACGATCACCTTTTCCCGCTCCCCGATCAGGGTGTCGGGATCGTATCCCCAGAAGAGGCGCGGCTGGATCTTGCGATAGGTAAATTCCCCGTAGCCGGTCTTGAAATGTCTCGGCAGGCGTGTCGTGACGAGCGTCACGGCAAAGGCGACATCGGGGATCAGTCCATGCTGATGGAGGGCGTATTCCATGCTGACATAGGCCGGACCGTACAGGACCCGCGCAATCTCGATCTTGTCCTTGATCCGCTCCGGAAACCCATAAACGCCCCTTTTCAACAACACCAGCTCTCCCGCGCGGGTCCAGTGGTGCAAATCAACCTGCAGGACCTTGGGGTTGGTCCCCCAGGCGACCCGGCGTGCCTCCTCAATCGTAAACAGCGATTTCGTCATCTGTCGTTTGAATTCATTTAGTTTCACTTAATTATAATATTATATAATTAAATGAAACAAAGCAATAAGAAAATTGGGGAGAGCGACCGGGTCGTCTCGTTTTAACGAATAGAAACTAACGATTCCCGATCCAATCGAGGATCAAACCTCGTTCCGGGTTGGTGAGGCCGGAGCCGGGGTGCAGGAACCGGTACCGCCAGAGCGGCATCTGGTTTTTTTCCACAACCTTCCTCAAACTTTTCAGCTGTTCTTCGGTTGAATGATGTCCCTTGAACGGAAAACCGTCGGTCATGTCGAGGTGCTCCTTTGCCTCGCGGGTGTCGTAGTCAATCAACTGACGTGCCCCCGGGAGCTTGTAGTACCACGGATAGCGGGTCTTGGTGGAGTGGCAATCAAAACACTTTTGCCGGAGTATCGGTTCGATCGCCTCTCGATAGGCCTGTACGGCGGCACTCGGGACCGCGGGATTAGCCGACCCGGCGGCCGGTGTCTGATGATGCGCCTCATGGGCGAGGAGGGGAGTCGCAAAAGTGACGGTTAAGAGCAGGAGATATTTCATCGCTGAACGAGCCTCCTCTCCTTCCAGATCGCAAAAACTACCGGATAGATCAACAGTTCCAGAATAAACGACGTGACGAGGCCACCGATCATCGGGGCGGCGATCCGTTTCATCATATCGGCCCCGGTCCCCATCGACCACATGATCGGCAACAGCCCGATCATCGCGGCACAGACCGTCATCATCTTGGGACGAACCCGCTTGACCGCGCCATGGACGATCGCCTCGGTCAGGTCCTCCTTCGTCTTCATTTTTCCGGAATCGTTCCACTCCTTGTACGAGAGGTCGAGGAACAACAACATGAAGACCCCGGTCTCGGCGTCGAGCCCCATCAGGGCGATCATCCCGACCCAGGCGGCGATCGAGAGGTTGTAACCCAATATCCAGAGGAGCCAGATCGCCCCGATCAAGGAGAACGGGACCGCCAAGAGGACGATCCCCGACTTTACCACCGACTTGGTGTTCATATAGAGGAGGAAGAAGATGATAAAGATCGTGAGTGGCAAGATCAGCTTCAGCCGCTCACGGACCCGGATCATGTTTTCGTACTGGCCGCTCCATTGCAGGGTGTACCCCTCCGGGAGCTGGAATTTTTGCCGGACGATCTTCTTGGCGTCGGTCACGTAACCGCCGACATCGCGCCCCGCCATATCCACGTAGATGTAGCCGGCCAGCATCCCGTTCTCATCCCGGATCATCGCGGGACCGGTCGTCATCCGGATCTCGGCAATCGCCGAGAGCGGAATCTGACCGCCGGAGGCGGTGGCCACAAATATCTTTTCGAGCTCCGGCAACTCGTCACGCAATTCACGGGCGTACCGGACGTTGACCGTGTATCGCTCGCGCCCCTCGACCGTCGTTGAGATCTCCTCGCCGCCGATTGCAGTGCTGATCACCTCCTGTGCCTCCGCAACGGTCAGCCCATACCGGGCCAG
>CAYYFU010000178.1:3078-3937 GCA_964471095.1 uncultured Pseudomonadota bacterium | reverse complement strand
TATTCGGACGCCTCCGGCGAGATCCGGCGACTTTTTGAACCTCATTTTCAGGGGGACCCGCTGCTCAACGTGACCGATGACGAGGAGACGATCCATACACTCTGGCGGGTTCAGGACCCGGTCCTGCTGGATCGGCTGAATCGGCAGATGGAAGAGAAGAAAATTCTCATTGCCGATGGCCATCATCGGTATGAGATTTCTCTCCGCTACAGTGAGGAGCGGCGGCGCAAGGATCCGGAAGCCCCGGCCGAGGCCCCCTTCAACTATTTGATGATGTTTTTCTCGGATCTGGAGGATCCCGGTTTGCTGATTCTCCCGACCCACCGGGTCGTCTTCCCTCGCGAAAAAATTTCAACGGATCTTTTGGAGAAAAAGCTTCGTGAACATTTTGAGGTCCAAAAGTTTTCCTCAACTCCTCCGGAGGCCTTTCTGAAAATTCTGGCCGAACCGATGCCGGGTCGACGCCGGTTCGGGGTCGTCGCCGGTGAGGCCGCTTCCCGGGTGATCGGCGCCTCTGCTGAATTGGAGGTTCAGCTCGTTCATCAGGTGCTGTTGCGCCAAATTCTCCATGTGACCGAGGCCGAGGAACAGGATTCGGGACGAATCCTGTATCTCAAGGATCCTGCGGCGGTCTTCCGCGCGGTCAAGGAAAAGGGAGGGATCGGGATTTTACTTCAGCCGCCTCGCTCCCAGGATCTCTGGGGGGTGGTTGAAAAGGGGGTGATCCTGCCGCCCAAATCGACCTATTTTTACCCCAAACTTCTCTCAGGGCTTGTCTTTCATCTTTTGGATCCGGAAGCATAACCCTCGAATCTCCGTAAGTGGCTGCAACTCCCGGATCCGTTTCAGAATCTGGGGT
>CAYYFU010000178.1:0-3068 GCA_964471095.1 uncultured Pseudomonadota bacterium | reverse complement strand
AAAGAGGGCCGGCCAAGGAACTCCAGTTCTGGTCCAGAAGGTAAATGTCCGATGTTTTATCCCCCTGAAATGGGACGAGTGCCTCGGCGAGAATCTCGGCAATCGGGATGAGGGTTGAGGACCTTTTTCGCATTGACAAAAGAACCCTTCAGAATAAGTATCCATACCCCATGAATAAAAAAGAGCTCAAGCGATTTCGTGATATCCTGACCCATCGTCGGGAGGAGATCCTGAAGGCGGCGGAGACGACCAAAGAGCGGGGGATGGGCTTTTCCACCGATGATCTTGCCGATGAAGTGGACTTGGCCTCTTCGGAATCGGATCAATCGATGAACCTCCGCCTGCGGGACCGAGAGCGGGTGTTATTTCGAAAAATCGATAAGGCTTTGAAGAAGATTGATGCCGGTGAGTACGGCGTTTGTGAGCGTTGCGGTGAGGAGATCGGGATGAAAAGACTGGAGGCGAGACCGGTCACCGATCTTTGTATTCGATGCAAGGAAGAAGAAGAGCGGATGGAACGCTCTTTTGCCGAATAGGCCGGTCGTCAAATCCCTAAAACTGGTTTTGGACAAGCGAGGAACGGATCACCTGGATCGCCTTGCCGGCGCCGTTGGGGGGAGAGGCGACGAGTTCATTGTTTCCCGGGGCTAATTTTCTCACCAGGGTGGCGAAATAGTAGAGGCATTTTTCTTGAAAACATTCCTTAAATGTCTCTCCCAGAATGGTCTGATCGGTGGTCCGATTTTCAATAATGACAAAATCGGCCGGGTGACAGAAAAAACCGCGCACCGCGATACTGTTCCCGAGCGTTCTGACCCCCGGTTGCGGGGCGAGAACGACAATCGATTCTTCGGGGTTGCAAGGCTCCGCCAATGCCGCCAACGGCACCAAAAAGGCAATCAAAACGATATAATATTTAATCACTACATAAATTATACTTAATTTTTATATACTTGTAAATTATTAATTATTGTATCTCCCCAGCTCCCCGGGGCCGGTTTCGGGGGGATCGGGAGGTAGATCCGTTCCCGGGCCCGGGTCAGGGCCACGTAGAGAAGCCGGTCGGACTCCTGGGAACGGGCCTCCTTCGCCTTTCCCCAGAGCGCTTCAAAAGACGGCTCGGTCGGGAGGATCATTTTTCCGGCATCATCCTTCAGATAGGGGGGGCGTTGAGAAGGAACCCTTCCCTGCAGGTCACAGAGAAAGATAACCGGGTATTCAAGTCCCTTGGCACTATGAATCGTCATCAGCCGAACCCCCTCCTTGGACCCGATTGACTCCGGGATCGGAATCCGTGCCTCCATCGCCCGCAAGGATTGAAGCAGATGAAAAAGCTCGGAGAGGGTGAGCGATTCAAATTGTTGCAATTGGATCACCAGCTTTTTAAGGGACTCCAGGATCGGCAGCGATTTTGTGGACAAGCGGCGGAAGAATTCCAGTCCGATTTCCGCCATTCGGTTTTCCGGATCGGCGATCCTTTGCAGGGAAAAGAGAAAATTGAGAACCTCCGGCCTCTCCAACAAGGGTTCCCCCGCCGCGGTTTCAAACGGAATCCCCGCTTGTTCCAACTGACTCTCCAGCAGGGGCATGGCACGCCGTGTCCGGAAGAGGAGGGCGATCTCCTTCCACTCAAAACCTTCTTGACGGAGATCCTGCAATTTCTCCAGAAGGACCGATGCCTCCGCTTGGCGAGAGACCTCCAAGTCTCCTTCGGGAAGAGACAGCGAAAAAACTCCGGCGTTTGAGGAGGGAGGGCGGTTCGGGACCATCGGCCGGGGGAAATCCGGAAACAATTGCGGCAAAAGTCTGTTGATCGGCTCAATCACCTCCGGGCGAGAACGGAAGTTGATGTCCAGATAAAAGGTCGTCCCCCCCTCTTGTTCAATCTCCCGGATCGCCGTTTGGAAAACCGCGGGGTTGGCCCCCCGAAACCGATAGATCGATTGGCGGGGGTCCCCCACAATCACCAGCCGGTTCCGATCCGGATGGTGGATTTTTTGTTTATTCCGCCATTGGGAGTCGCGCACATCCTGAAATTCGTCGACAACGATCCAGCGGAGTTCCTGCTGCACGATGCCTCGAAAATCCTCCAAATCCAGCAGTTGGTCTCCGAGATCTTCGAGGTCTTGAAAATCAAGACGACCCGCCGCCCGTTTTTTTTCCTGATACGCCTCTCGAATCCGGGCCAGCGGGGTCGCGTACGGTTCCGGGGCGGTGATTCGGTCGGTCAGCAGGGGAGGGATCTTCCGAAGGGTCTGTCGATACCCCCCGAGGCTCTCCACCAGGGAAAAGGTTGGCCGGTCTTCCCGCCTCAAGGCCTCCAGCAGGGTCTCACGGGCGACACGAAGCCGTTGGAGTTCGGCGACGGATTCCTCCAAAACCTCAAAGCGGGGGTTCAGGCCGAGTCGATCGGCCGACCGACGGAGCCAGGAGGCGCGAGTGGCATGGATGGTCCCGATCGGTGCCTCCCGAAGCCCTTGTTCCCATTGAGGGAGCCTCTTGCCGAGCCTCTCTTTAAGTTCCGCGGCCGCCTTTTCGGTAAAGGTGACGACCAGGATCCGCGGCAGGGGGATCTGGAATTCGGTCACCAGCGAGGCGACCTTTTCGACCAGCAGGGTCGTTTTCCCGGAACCGGGGGCGGCAATGATGGCGGCGCTTCCGGTGTGTGAGACAATCTCGCGTTGCGTCGGGGTCAGGGATGTCAGAGCTTGACCCAAAGTTCGTTTCCTTCCTGAATCACCTCAAAACGACGTACTTCAACGTCCGGATTCTCGCGCAGACAGCGGCCGGTCCGGACATTAAACTGCCAGTTATGGGAGGCACAGATAACGACCTCATCCCGGAGCTCCCCCTTGGAGAGGGGGTATTCGGCATGCGGGCAGGCATCTTTGAGGGCATAAAATTTCCCGTCGACGTTAAAGACGGCGATTCGGATGTTGTCGAGATCGACCGCCTTTGCCTTGCCGGGTGGAATCTCGGAGGCTAATCCGATCGGGACCTTGCCGCCTTTTGTGGGAGTCCTTTTTGGCCTTGGGATGTAGTCAACCCCGAAAGGGCGGGGCCGGTTG
>CAYYFU010000177.1:2020-3942 GCA_964471095.1 uncultured Pseudomonadota bacterium | reverse complement strand
GACAACAAATATTGCAAGGACCCCTCTCTTACATTAAGAGAGGGGTGGTATGCCACTCGAACCGATTACCACCCGACTCGAAAAGGTTTTCGAGTTGACCCCGACCGTCCGTACCTTCCGGCTCCGGTTTCCGGAGGGGAAGTGGGCCCCGTTCAAGGCGGGTCAGTTTGCGAGCCTCCATATCCCGACACCGGAAAAGGTGTTGCGCAAGCCATACTCCATCTGCTCCGCACCGCACGAGACCGGATATATCGACCTCTGCATCAAGCATGTGGAGGGTGGCTATGCCACCGGATGGTTCTGGGAGCGAAAGGTCGGAGACGAAATTATCCTCACGATCCCGTACGGCAGTTTTCTGATGAAGGAACCGTTTGATTACGACTTTGCCTTTGTCGCCACCGGGACCGGACTGACCCCGCTCCGGAGCATGATCCGAACCCTTTATCACGACAACCTCCTCCCCGCAGGCCGTCAGGTCTGGCTGATCTTTGGCGTGCGTCATGACAATGAGATTCTTTATGATGACGAGTGGAAGGCCCTGGCGAGTCAACACCGAAGTTTTCATTACATTCCGACCGTCTCACGCCCCAAGGAGTGGAAGGGGGAGGTCGGCTACGTGCAGGAGAAGTTGAAAAAGTTCATGACTGACCCCAAAGGGAAACAGATTTATATTTGCGGACTGATCCCGATGATTGAGGCGGTACAGGCGGCAGCCCGCGAGATCGGGTTTGACCCAAAACAGATCCACTTTGAGAAGTATGTCTAGGGGATTTCCCCTCGAATCATTCTGGCCCTCACATCAATTTTCTGAGAGTCAATGTTGGAAAGAAATTCGCCGAGCTCAAAGAGTCTGGGATAATAAGGTCTCCATTCCGGATGTAAAACCAGATGCTCGCAACCCTCCGCATACCACTCGGAATGATGCACGGCAGCGGTATTGCTGAGAAACGCGCGGTCCAGTTTCATGGCATGCACGATCAGTTGTTCGATCAGCGGGCTATCGCTCTCCATCCCATGCCCCACGATTTCATGAACCATGAGTGAGTCGAGATCTTCCGTGATCCCATCCTGCACGACCATATCTCCTTTCATATAATCATAATAGGCCGCCACCGGATCTCCGTCATTCAGGACAAGTTTCCTCTCCCGGGGCATCACCACAATCCTCCGGAGACCTCCAATCGCATTTCGGGGGAGTCGTTTCAGAGAGCCGGTCATCTGTTCGGGACTAAAAACCCCGCCGCCAGGCGGCCTCAAGAGTTCCATCCGAAATTTTTTGGTCGTGTCGGGAAACTCAAGGGTGAGATGCGATTTCCTCAGCGATAGGGGGGAAGAGTCCCTCAGGTGAAAATCGGGCTGATAATCAACCGCTGTTTCAGTGGATTCGATATGAATCTGGCTGGGTCGAACCAGTTGCGCAAAGGGGACCGGTTTGCCTCCGATCTGGGGTCGGAGAGCGGCAAGCCGGCGGCGGAACTGATGGGTCATCTCGTCCCTCCCCAAAAACTTAAAGGTCGGAAAGTCGTCCGAGAGGAGTTGCCCCTGCTGTTTCAGGATTAACCAGTTTTCTGCGAGTCCGGTGCTGCCGTTGACCAGGACCGCGACCGGCCTGTCTCCGTCGGATCGCGAATACCGATAAGTTCTGCCATGGTAAGAAATGAGCGCCTCCGTTCTCCTCGTTGCGAAACCTTTCAGGAGAACTGGTTTTTTGACGATCTGGATCTCCCCCTTACGATTCTGCAAATAGACAATGGACCGGGAACGGTCGGATGGATGAACCGCTTGATGAAGGGCCACCCCATTGGGGGCAGAACGGGTTGTTATTTCGTATTTTTCGCCTTGCCAATAAATGAAACCTTTCGTTGCAGGATCGATCCAGTGCCCCGGAGCCAGACCGAGTGATCTTGTTTGTTGATCATAGG
>CAYYFU010000177.1:0-2010 GCA_964471095.1 uncultured Pseudomonadota bacterium | reverse complement strand
TAGGTCACCAGATAATGGCGTCCCCGCGGCGTCTCCAACCTGTAAAAACCATTCGAGGTCTTGCGGAGGGAACAAGGCTCTCCTCGAAAGCAAACCCTCGTGCCCTGATTGGGAACGCCGTTGGGTAGCGAGGGGATCACCTCGGCGTGAACACGAATGGAACCGTCCACCTCAGTGGTGAGCTTCAGTCGGTTGCCAAACTCGTCGTCAAAATTGGCACCGTCCCAATCAAAGATCCTCCCCTTGAAGAAAACCCCCTTCTCCCGCTTCTCCCACCGGGCCTTCCGGGAGGCGGAGACCCCCAACTGTTCTCCCGACTGCAAAAATGAGATGCATCTTTTCCCGCCTAACTGCTTCAAACCCTCCGGTTTCCACAGATAAATCCCGTCCTCCAGATTCACCCGAAGGATTCGTGTCTTTTCAAAACGATCTACAATGCCGTAGAGACCTCTCTGCTTCAGTTGCTCGAGGCCCCTTCGCATCGCCTCCAGCTCGGCATACTCGTGCTGAGCCGCAAGTCGCCGCTCACTCAACTCAACCCCCCTTGAACCGGTTCGGGTAGCCGGCAGTCCCCTTTTCACCCGGGTGAGTTCGGTCTCCAGCTGTTTTCGACTTGTCTGATAGACTTCTCGTGCGGAAGAACCGGCCGGAACCAAGGCACGAATCGGTTGCTGTCTCCGGGCAAAGGCAGGCCTTGGGCAAAGCGAGGGGGCCAAAAGCCCCACCTCTTCCCTCCCGCCGTTGAAGACCACCAGCAACGCCAACTGGACGGCCAGATCCCCTCCGCTCGCCCCTTGGTTCCAGCTCTGGAGGATCCCCGCAATATCAAGACCGATGCCGAAGGCGGCTGAGGCGACGCGAAAGAGAAGGGAATTTCGGAAAAACTGAAAGGCGACCAGGTTGGTCAGGACCAATGCCCCGCTGATAACCGTCAGAGGGTCGACAGACTCTTCCGGCCCCGGGTCCTGATGAATCCGGAACAGGGCAGAGCCGGACTGCCAGAGCGAACTTGCCATCCCCGCCATCACAAACAAGCGGGAATAACGGTCCAGCGATTTCAGGACCGGAGTCCGTGTCCATTCACCAACCCGCTGAAGTCCCATCCCGCCGGCGGCCAGCCAACCAACCCCACTGATGATCGGTTCAATCACAAAGGCCGGTATCGACAGTTATGCAAAAATTGTTGCGAAAAATCGGACTACTGCAGCAAAGGGGGGAGACTTGACCAAAACTCGGGATCGTGCCCGGGGATGATCATAACTTCTTGAAATTGCTTGTGAAATTTATGAATCATCCGGGTCGTGGCCCAGGCCTCCTCTCCCGCCTCTTCAATCAATCTTGCCTTCCACCCCTTCGGGGCCGGTTTGAGGTAATTTTCCGCCACCCAAACCGCGTCGCCGGTGAGCAACACTTGCTTACCGGAACCGAGCGTGACCAGCAGCGATTGATGCCCCGGGGTGTGGCCGGGGGTGGAGAGGAGGATCAGGCTCCCATCCCCAAACAGATCAAAGCTTGCCGGGAATGGACCCAAAGAGCTCCCCGGTTGATAATCGACCGGCCAGAGCTGGATCCCCTCCAACTGCTCTTTAATGATCCCACGAAGCCGTGCCTTCCATCTCCCGACCTGTGCGTTCTCCCATTCCGCACGGGAGACAACCACCTGCGCATCGGGAAAATCACGCAACCCACCGGCATGGTCAAAGTGGAGGTGGGAAACAATAATCGTCTTCACCGCCCGTGGCGGGATTCCGAGTTTTCTCAGTTGTGCAACCACCGTTTCATCCTTCCCGAGACGATGCGGAAGCAGAAACCGGATCACCCGATTCACCCACCAACCTTGGAGTTCCCCTTCAAAGCGCGTCCCGAGCCCGGAATCAAACAGGACAATCCCTTGGGGGTGATGGATCACGTAGACCGGGATTGGGACCCAGACGGTTCGTTTTTCTCCCCCTTGAACCAGATCGGCGTAGTTGGCCTTGAACTGTCCGGTGGTGAGGGGGCGGAGGGTGA
>CAYYFU010000176.1:0-3944 GCA_964471095.1 uncultured Pseudomonadota bacterium | reverse complement strand
ATTACCCTCTCGGATGTTAAACGATTCCGGGGTGGGAGTTCCAAAAATCCGCTCCAGGATCTGATCCGGGAAAAACTTCTCGAGGGCGAAATGGAACGGCTCGGCATTTCCGTGACGGACGACGATCTTGCGGATGGGATCCGGAACGTGTTGGCCCGAAACCAGATCTCCCTGGAGATGCTGAAATCGGAATTGGCTCAAAAAGGAACCAGTTTTGAAGACTATAAAGTGGATCTCCGTCGGGAAATCCGCCGGATGAAATTTCTGGTCCAGGTGATCTTCCCCCGCATTCGTGTCTCGGAGGAGGAGATTTTGAAAAAATTAAAGGACAACCCAACCGAAGAAGAGCGACTCAAGACCCGCCAGCAGCTGGTCGAGACGAGGCTGCAACAGGAACTCGAGACCTATCTCGATGAAGTCCGCCAGAAGACGTATGTGGAGATTAAAAAGTAACGGCTACTTAACCGCGATGTTTGGAAGCTCTTTCAGCCGGTGACGTTCTACTAGATAATAGATATTAGCATCGTCTTTTATCGTTAGGGTTTGCGGTCGATTTTTTCTTTGGTTTCCCTTCACAACCGTTCCCGTAACCAACACAGATGGAGCCGCTGCTGGTGTCGGGAAAAAACTTAAGCCATTGCTCACCTGTTTTCCAACATAGTCGCCGGGATGCGACATCCATGTAACTCGTTCCCCTTCTTCCAGGGTCGCACAGTCCGCCTCTTCAATGGCTGTTTGAAAGACTTTTACTGACTCCTTAAAACGGGGAGGAATATCAATTTTTTGCCCCATCGCGCGCAAGACAGCGAAGAGGATGATATCTCCCTCCCTTTCGCTCAGAGGAACAAAATCCTTGGGCTGACAATTGCTGGGAGCAGGATTGCCTTTCAGATAATCTTCAATGGACACTGCATTCCAAACAGGAGATGCCTCTGAGCCTGTTTTTTGGGTATGCCAAGTGTAGCAGTAAGGAGGAAAGGTATCGACGCTTACTTCGCTCGGGCGGCGTGACAGTTTGACACGAACGTAGCACCCGGCGCGGACCGGCCCCTCACCATAGATAAACCTGTGCTCCGGTCTCCAGTGACAGGTTGTATCGAAAATCCCGCTCAAGGTGATACTGTTTGGGTCGTAGGCTAATTGATAACCACGATAATTCGGATCCCCCAAGGAAGGGAGCCCTAGTTTTCTGGCAACCAGATCAGAAGGTCGAGGAGCGATAAAACCCTTTGATTCGTCAGGTCCCTCGGATTCTGTCACCGGTTGTTCCTCACGCCTCGAGCGAGAGAGACAACCGACAACAAGTAGCGCCAAACCTGCCAGCAGAGAAACCCTCATAATCGCTTCGGTTTCGACAACCCCAAAAAAAGTTGCTTGTCTTTTTTTGCCGGGGGGCTAGATTGCCCCGCCGTATGGATAACGACAAAAAAATCGACGAGATTTTGACCTTGGTACGAGACGAACGCCATTTGAACAACAGTCGCTTCGTCCAGCTTTCTACCGGCATGCACGAAGTTGACCTGCGGATGTCAAAGGTCGCAAAGAGAATTGATGAGGTCGAAACCAATTTGAAACAGGAAATCCGCCAAGTTTTTTCGACCCTTTCTGAGGATGTCCAGGCATTCGCCGGGGACCTTGACAAGGTCAGACGGCGTGTCGACCGCCTTGAAAAAAAGATTGCCTGACAACAAACCGGTTATCGGCATCACGATGGGAGACCCGCAGGGGATCGGGCCGGAGGTGATTGCGAAGGCGCTGCGTTCGCCGCGGCTCCGGCGGATCTGCCGGCCGGTCGTTTTCGGAGACGCCGCCTTTTTTGATTTCAAAAAGGCGCGAAGGCTGACGCCGCGGCAGTGCGGACAACTCTCCGCATTTTACATCCAGCAGGCGGCCCACACCGCCTTGCGGGGAGAGATCGCTGCGATCGTCACCGGTCCGATCTCCAAGGAACGGCTTCATCAGGCTGGTTTTCCCTACCCCGGCCACACGGAATTTCTGGCCGATCTCGCCGGGGTGAAGCGCGTTCGGATGATGATGGCCGGTCCCCGTCTCAAGGTGGTCCTGGTGACGATCCACGAGCCGATCCGAAAGATTCCCTCGCTCCTTTCGATCGCAAAAATCCTGGAAACGATCGCAATCACCGATCATACGATGAAACATCGGTTTCGGATCCGAAGACCAAAAATCGGCGTAGCCGCCCTAAATCCGCATGCGGGAGAAGGGGGGATTTTCGGAAGTGAAGAACGAACCAAGATCGCGCCCGCCATTCGCCGCGCCCGGCTCAACGGAATTCTGGCAACAGGACCGTTTTCGCCAGACACCGTTTTTGTGCGCGCGGTGCGGGGGGAGTTCGATGCGGTCGTGGTGATGTACCATGATCAGGGACTGATTCCGCTGAAACTGTTGCACTTTGAGCAGGCGGTGAATATTACCTTGGGGCTCCCGTTTGTCCGAACCAGTGTCGATCATGGCACGGCATTTGATATCGCCGGGAAGGGAAAGGCGGATCCGTCGAGCATGATCGCCGCCATACAAATGGCCGTTTCCTTGATCTCCCCCTCTTAAGGTAAGAGGGGGATGTCCTGAGCGAGCGAAGCGAGTCGAAGGACGGGGGGCGTTATGAGGGAAATACTGTGATCCGATTTGGCACAGATGGATGGCGGGCGATTATCGGTGAAGATTTCAACGAATCCAACGTTGTGCGCGTCACGCAGGCGTTTGCCAATTTCCTGAATCGCACCCAGCCGGGCGGTTTGATCTTTGTCGGGTTTGACCGTCGTCGTCTTTCGGAGGAATCAGCCCGTGTCGCGGCAGAAATGCTGGCCAATAACGGTTTTTTGGTCCGGCTCTCCCGCTCGTTTTGTCCCACCCCCTGTCTCTCCTGGAATACGCACCACCACCAAGCCCGAGCCGGGGTGATGATCACCGCGAGTCATAACCCCCCGCAATGGAACGGGATTAAATTTAAGGAGGCGGATGGCGGCGCCGCGTCGCCCGAATGGACCGGAGAAATCGAAAGGGGAATCCTTAAGTTGCCTGATAAAAAAAAGGTTTTTCGGGATCATTCCCCGCTCCAATTTTTTGATCCTCAGGAAGGGTATATTCGGGCCCTACGACAACAGGTCGCGATGAAAAAAATTCATGCGTCTCGCTGGAAGATCGCCTTTGACCCCCTGTTCGGCGCCGGCGCCACCTATCTGGCAAAAATTCTGGAGGGTGATCTTGTTGAGATCCATGGGGAACAGGACCCGCAGTTTGGGGGCCTGAATCCGGAACCGATTGAAAAAAATCTTGGCGAACTCAAGAAGCTGGTTTGCGAAAAGGGATTGGATATCGGGTTGGCAACGGACGGGGATGCCGACCGGATCGGGGCGATCGACGAAAAGGGCCGGTTTATCGATTCCCATCATATTTTTGCCCTGATCCTCCGGCATCTCATTACGGTTTGGAAAGAGCGGGGAGATGTGGTAAAAACGGTCTCCACCTCCATGATGATCGACCGATTGGCACAGACATATCACTTGAAGCTTCATGAGACACCGATCGGCTTCAAGCATATTTGTCGAAAATTTCGTGAAACCGATGCGATGATCGGGGGAGAGGAGTCCGGCGGGATCGGAATCCGAAAATGGCTGCTCGAACGAGACGGTCTCTGTTGCGCCCTGCTGCTCCTGGAAATCATCTCCCACCATCAAAAACGGCTGGGAGAGCTGGTGGAAGAGTTGCATCGTGAAACCGGGCCCCACTTCATCCGGCGGGAAGATCTTCGCTGGAACCCGGACAAGAGGCGTTCGTTGGCTCAAGCTCTTGAAGAAAAACCGTGGAGGGATATCGCGGGGGGGAAAATTGTCGCGAAAAATTTCCTGGACGGTTGGAAGTTCATCCGGAATGACCGGAGTTGGGTCCTGCTTCGCGCCTCGGGGACAGAACCGGTCTTAAGGATC
>CAYYFU010000175.1:2947-4022 GCA_964471095.1 uncultured Pseudomonadota bacterium | reverse complement strand
GTGACCCCCGATCGTGATGAACAGGACCACCCCCAGTTGATACTGGAACTGGCCAAAGACCGAGCTCTCCACCCCGAATTGCGGGATCAACAGCCGCGCTTGCGCGGCGCCACGCTGGTTATCAACCACGGAACCGGCCGCCTCAAAGCCGTAAAAGACGATCGAGGAGGCGAAACCGATCGCGATCCCGTAAAACCCCTCCTTGAGGTAGAGCATCATCAGCAGGAGCGGGGAGAAATCCTTCACAGACTGCGCCGTCGGCATCAGGTACGGGTAGAGAAAAACGAGCAGCGCCATCGCGAGCCCCACCTTGACGGGGGTTGGAACCGGCTTGCCGGTCAGAAACGGAATGGTGGAGGTGATCATGATCAAACGGATAAAGATCAAGCTCCCGACGAGCAGGGAGAGACGCCAGTCGATCTGGATACCTAACAGTCCAAAAACTTTATCCATTAACTCACCCTTCTTTACACCTACCCCACCCTAACCCTCCCCTTACAAAAGGGAGGGAACCTGTCCCCCTTTGTAAGGGGGACTTCAGGGGGTAGAGGACGATCGGGGGCGTTACTTAACATACGACGGAAAACTGTCGAGTAACGACTGGGCAAAGTTGACCAGTTGCGCCATTGTCCAGGGGCCAACCAACACCAGCGCCAGCATGACCGCAACCAGTTTGGGAACGAACGTGAGCGTCTGCTCCTGGACCTGTGTGGTTGCCTGAATCAGGCTGATCACCAGTCCGATCAGCATCGCCGCCGCCACCGGCGGGGCGGTCAGGATCAGCGTCAAAAACAACGCCTGCTTGGTAATGGAGACAATGTAGGCTTCCATGAATCTTTCCTCTACCCCCTCCTAGCCTCCCCCTTATAAAGGGGGAGGAATATTCTTTCCCCCCTTTGTAAGGGGGGATAAAGGGGGGTAGGTTTATAAATACCCAAGTACCAACCCTTTAGCGATCAAGTGCCACCCATCAACTAACACAAATAACAATAATTTAAATGGGAGCGAGATCGTGATCGGCGAGATCTGGAACATCCCGAGCGAGAGCAGGATATTGGTCACGACAATATCAATC
>CAYYFU010000175.1:0-2937 GCA_964471095.1 uncultured Pseudomonadota bacterium | reverse complement strand
AAACGGGAGAAAGATGATGAACCCGATCTGGAACGCCTCCGTCAATTCTGAAATGACAAAGGCAGGGATCAGGATCGTGAAATCCTGGTCGGTCACCCCCTCCCGGTCCTTCTCGCTCCGCATCTTGCGGGAGAGGTTGAAGAAAAGTTCCCGTTCCTTGGCGTGGGCATGTTTGACCAGAAATTTCCGGACCGGTTCCCGCGACTCCTTCAACGCCTTCATCACCAGACTGACCGTCACCTCGGAGAGGACCGGTTTGTTCGACCCCTGCTGAATCGTCTGTCCGGAGGCCTGATAAACCTCCATCCCGACCGGGATCATGATGTAGATCGTCAGAATCAGGGCGAGCCCGGTGATAATCGGATTAGGTGGGATCTGCTGGGTTCCGAGCGCATTCCGGATCAACGCCAGGACCACCGCGATCTTCACAAACGAGGTGGTCATCATCACGATCAGCGGCAAGACCGAGATCCCGACCAACAGCAGCAGAAGGAACAGCGGTCGGGAGACCGCCTGTTCCGCGGAACCCCCGATCAGTTCCGGGATCCGGACCGGCTGCTGCGCCAACGCCACATTCGATAAAAGAAGATAAAATAAACAAGAAACAAGGCTGACAAGGTATCGGGTCCTGGCGTATCGGGTGGCACGAGGGGAACTTTTTGGACCGTCGAGCCTGTGGCGAGACGCAGCCAAAAGTTTCCCGAAGTGACAGGACCCGATACGCCAGGACCCGATGCTCTTAAGTATTTTCAATCTTTTCCCCCTCGGCCTTGGAAAGTTACGAAACCAGCGAAAGAGTTCCCTCCGTCATCCCCAGAATAAAATAGCGCTCGGCGACCTTGACGAGACAGAGAGATTTTCTCGGTTCCAAAGTGAGACGACCGACCACCGTCGCCCAACCCCCGTACCGTTTCCCCCAAGAGCCGATCCGCGTCTTGGGCAGAACATAACGAATCAGCACCACCGCCAGGACCAAAACCAAAATCAGTCCGGCGGTCATCTTGACAAAAAGCAAGGCAAAATCAGGCGTCGCTTGCATGAAATTATTTTAAGAGTTTAAGGACCCTCACCCCAAGTTTCCCGTCAATCTCCACCAGCTCCCCCTTGGCCACGACCTTCCCTCCAACGACCAGATCAACCGCCTCCGTCGGCGATTTGTCAAAATCGATCACCTGCCCGCTCCGGAGCTCCAGCAATTCCTTCATCGAGATCCCCTTACGGCTCATCACCACCACCAGCTGCACCGGGACATCCTGGGCCGCCAGGTTCCTGTCCACCAAAGAATCGGACGGTTCGGCCGGTGACTCGGCCTCCGGCGGCGGGTTGTCAATCCGGATATCGGTCGACTCCTCTTCCGGGGCCAACTCATCCAGCGCATCCAATTCAGAGAGATAGGGATCTTTTGTCGTCATCTAACAAACCCCCTCAAAAAAATTCTCCACCTTCACCCGAAAACGGGACGGATCCGAAAGAAGCTCCCCCTGGATCCCGCAGTGCTCCCCCCGTCCCATCCTCAAGGTCAGGGTTCCGGAGAGGCTCCCCTGCTTCCAGCCGATTCCGGCCTCATCTACCAGAATGATGTCCCCCTCCTTGAGATCCTGCCATTCTGCCGAGGTCAAACGGGCTTGTCCAGCTTCCAGCCAAAGATCGGTCCTGACAAACCCCCAGGCGTCGGTCCGCTGTTTCAGATTTCCTTGTTCCTTTGCCTCGGAATCGTAGAGGGGACGGGCCAACGCCTTTTGGACAAAGGGTCCCGGGAGCAGGAGCCGAAAGTAGCCGCTCCGCTCCCTCCAGGTCACTTGATAAGTCAAATGGAGAAGCCTCTGCCCCGGTGAGAGGAATTTCAGCTCTTCGGGCGAGGAACAAAACCCCTCCAGCCGAAAATGAAGCCGCCCTCCCTGACCACTCTGGTCATAAATCAGCGCGAAAATTTTCAGCATTAAATAGGAGAAGACCCCTTCCTCGATTTCCGTCAAGGGACGAAGCGAGGTCAACACCTCCCCTTCTCCGCCTAACAAACAGTCAATCAAGCGATGGGCGAAGGAAAGTTCCACTTCACAAGTCCCCTTTTCCTGAAGCGGAGGGAGGCCGACCGTCATATAAA
The DNA here is from genome assembly GCA_964471095.1 of uncultured Pseudomonadota bacterium. Classification (GTDB taxonomy): domain Bacteria; phylum UBA10199; class UBA10199; order JACPAL01; family JACPAL01; genus CAYYFU01. The sequence goes on along the minus strand of CAYYFU010000175.1, from coordinate 833 downwards.
GACCGGTCTGGGGGAGGGTGGGTAAAAAGGCGGACGATTCGGCCGTCTCCATCTTTTCCAGTTTCACGGAGAACGGTCCCAATTCATCACGACACAGTTTTTCAAATCCCTCTTTGAGCCGCTCCGGATCCGCCGTCGGGGGCAGAAAGCGAAACAATAAATTTAAAAGTTTGGCGTCGTGAACGGCAACATGCGGAAGATGTTTGAGATCCAGCGGACGGATGGAAGGTACGCTAACCACGCTAAATCATTATAACATTGATCGAGCGCACTTCAATCTCTTTTTCCTTTAACGCCTTGATCAGGTCCTGGCGATGGACCAGAAAGAGTTCCTTGACCTCCGGGGTGCCGGTCAAAAAGGTGATGTCGGCCTTTTCCTGGGTCACCGCCACCCGAAGCCGCAACCCCTTGAATACCTGTTCATGGAGAGAAATATCCATTTCCTTCTCTCCATCCGCTCGCTGGATCAACTTCACATAATGGATGATCTGATCGATCAGCGCCTTGGAAAAAACGGTGGGTGTCTTGTTCTTGGGATCAGCGGCTGCCTGAGCCGCCTTCAAATTTTGGAGAAAAACCGACTGGCCGAGTTCCTGAATCTTTCCCTTGTTCAAGGAGGCATTGCCGGTATTGAGGTTGACGGCAAAAAATCGATTCCCCTGCCAATGGTTTTGCCCCCCCTTCCCCTGTCCCTGACTCCCCCCTTTCCCCTGCCCTCCTTGGCGTTCGCCAGCCCCTTGGCGCGCAATGACCTTTTGCTCGGCCACCTTGGCCCGGATCTTTTCGCCCCCTTCCGAGAAGGACTTCCCTTTCGACTCGTTGCGAGGCTCTTC
>CAYYFU010000174.1:1048-4065 GCA_964471095.1 uncultured Pseudomonadota bacterium | reverse complement strand
CCTCCGGCTGAAACTCCGCCGCCTCACCCAAACTTAAGAATCAACGCAACCTTTTTTGATCCATCGCGATAACGGTCTCATGTCTGTTGCACGTGCGGCCTATACGGTTTTTCGGCGCGGGATGCGCCTGACGGGGAATACCGTCCTCTATCTTGAAAACCGCCCCATCGCCGGTCGCGGACGCAAGTTTTTTGAATATCACCACCTGTTGAGAGAGGCGTTTCAGCGCGCGGTCAGGGGGAGAGGCCCCTTTGCCGCGGAGAGTCTGGAGGGGCGGATTGCGGCGGATCGGAGATTCCGCCGATTGGTCGAAAGGGGGTTGACCCGGGGGGAGTTTCAGGAGGCGACCCGGATCGGGGGCTGGATTGCCGCGGCGAATCGGAAGTTGCCCAAGGGAAAGGCCCCGTTGCGACTGGTGGTCGCCAAGGCGGAGATGGACATCGGGGATCTAAGATGGGCGTTCACTGGCCGGCGACAACGACCGGCCGGTGTGATCTTGAGTGGCTCCCCGAAGATGCTTTCGAGGTCTTATCGGACGGATCCGGTGGTTCGGGAAACGGTTGAGTTCACCCGCGTCTTGTTGGCACATGAGGTCCCAACCCTGGGGATCTGTTTTGGGATGCATCTCATGGCGTATGCCCGCTACGGGGCGCTGGTCCGTTGGTTGCGAAACCCGATGGTGGAGGGGGGAAAGAGGCTGGTGGTTTGCGGTGCCGAGACAATTACCAAACGGGGAGGGAGCAGGGTCAGGGTGTTGCAGTCGCACGGCCAATACCTTCCGTTTTCCAGCCGCGGGGGAATTCCGAAAGAGGCGGTTCTTGCCCATAGCCGGCATGGCGGGGTCTCGCTGATCGAGGTGCTCCGCTGTGGGCCTGTGGCTTATGGGACCGAGTTCCACCCCGAATTTGCGCCGCAGTTTTTGCGTGCCCTGCTGGGGCTCCCGGTCTACCGCCGATGGATCATGAAGGGGGGGTGTGATCCGGTCGCTGTCGAAGCAGGACTGAGACGGTTCAGCAACGGCCTGCGGGATGGACAGCAGTACGGCTACGATTGGGTGATGAAGACCCTGCTCCGCCAATACATATCTTGACGTCCTTGAAGACATAAGTTTACATACCGCCTGCCTTTTTTGGATCGATTTATGTACAAATACCGCCTTTTTGCACCAGGTCCGACCCCTGTCTCCGAGGCAACCTCGCTCGCGATGGCGCGGCCGATTCTCCATCACCGAACCAAGGCGTTTGAGGCGGTTCTGGCGGAGGTTCGTGAAGGGTTGAAATGGCTCTTTCAGACAAAACAGGAGGTGTTGATTTTGGCCTCCTCCGGGACCGGAGCGATGGAGGGGGCGGTCGCCAACCTCTTTTCCAGGGGGGATCGCGTGATCGTGGTGGATGGCGGAAAATTCGGCGAACGGTGGTGGAAGATCTGCAAGGCTTACGGGGTCGAGGCGGAGGTGATCAAGGTGGAATGGGGACAGGCGGTTGATCCCCGTGAGGTCGAGAAACGTTTGGGAAAATGTCGCGGCATCCTGGTCCAGGCCTCGGAAAGCTCGACCGGTGTCTATCACCCGATTGAGGCGTTGGCCAAGCTAACCGCCAAGAGCGAATGTCTGCTCGTCGTTGATGCGATCTCCGCGCTGGGTGCCGTGGATCTCCCGATGGACCGCTGGGGGATCGACTGCCTGATCTCCGGATCCCAGAAGGCGCTGGGGCTCCCGCCCGGGCTGGCGTTTGTCGCCCTCTCCGACAAAGGCTGGAGCGCCTGCGAGCGAAGCGACCTCCCCAAGTTTTACTTTGACTATCGCAGGGAGCGAAAGAGCATCGAGACCAATCAGACTGCCTTTACCCCGGCCATTTCGCTGATCGGCGGTCTTCAGGAGACGTTGCGCTCCTTCCGGAAGGAGGGGATCCCGGCGATCTTTGAGCGGCACGCCCGCCTCGCCCAGGCGATGCGTGAGGCGATGAAGGGACTGGGCTTGAAACTGTATGCCGAAAAATCACCGGTCAATTCGCTGACCGCGGTTTGTTGCCCCGCCGGGGTCGATGGGCAAAAGGTTTATAAAATTCTTCAGGAAAAATATAACCTCACGATCGCCGGTGGACAGGATGCGGCGAAGGGGAAGATTTTTCGGATCGCCCATTTGGGGTATTATGACGACCTGGATGTGGTTACTGTAGTGGCCGCCGTCGAATGGGCGCTGGCGGATCTGGGATACAAATTTGAGATGGGTGCCGGGGTTCGGGCGGCGATGAGGGTGTTGCATGGCTAAAATATTAATCAGCGACAAGCTGTCAGAAAAAGGGCTCGCGATCCTCAAGGCGGCCGCCGGGATCGAGGTGGAAGCCAAACCGGGCCTCCCTCCGGAGGAACTCAAAAAGATCCTCCCAAATTACGACGGCCTGATCGTCCGCAGTTCCACGCGGGTGACTGCCGATCTGTTGGAGGGTTGCCGCCTCAAGGCGATCGGCCGGGCCGGGATCGGCATCGACAACATTGATGTCGAGGCGGCGACCAAGCACGGGATTGTGGTGATGAACACCCCGACCGGCAATGCGGTCACCACGGCGGAACATACGATCGCGATGATATTTGCCGTCTCCCGCAAGATCCCGCAGGCAACGGCGTCGCTCCGCGCCGGTCGCTGGGACAAAGGAAAATTCATGGGGAGCGAGCTTTGCAATAAGGTTCTGGGGGTCGTCGGGGTCGGGAATATCGGGCGGATTGTCGCTGACCGGGCGCTGGGGCTCAAGATGCGGGTGATCGGATACGATCCGTTCCTGTCGCACGAGGCGGCGGAGAAGATCGGGGTCGAACTGGTTGAGCTCCCGGAACTGTTCCGGCGCTCGGACTATGTCACCGTTCATGTGCCGCTGAACGACAAGACCCGGAATCTCGTCGATGCCAAGGCGTTCGCCCAAGTGAAACGGGGGGTCTACATCATCAACTGCGCGCGCGGCGGGATCGTCAACGAAAAGGATCTCGTGGCGGCGATCCAGGAGGGGATCGTCGCGGGGGCC
>CAYYFU010000174.1:0-1038 GCA_964471095.1 uncultured Pseudomonadota bacterium | reverse complement strand
CGTCGTTGAACAGGAACCGCCGCCGCCGGGCCACCCCTTGCTACAGATGGAGCAAGTTGTTTTCACGCCGCATCTCGGCGCCGCGACCGATGAGGCGCAGGAGGGGGTCGCGGTCGAGGTGGCGGAGATGATGGTTGACTTTTTTGTGAACGGAACGATCCGCAACGCGGTGAATTTCCCGTCCATCTCCGGCGAGATGCTGAAGATCCTCGGGCCGTACGTTGGATTGGCGGAGAAACTGGGGAGTCTGCAGGGCCAGCTCCTGGACAGGCTTCCGGGAGAAGTGGCGGTCGAATATCAAGGGGAGATCACAAATTACTCCCTCCGGGCGGTGACCCAGGCGTTGCTGAAAGGCCTGCTGACGCCGATGGTGAGCGATGTCTCGGTCAACTACGTGAATGCCCCGCTGATCGCGAAGGAGAAAGGATTGCGGGTCGTGGAATCCAAGGTCACGGAACAGAAGGATTTTGCCAGCCTGGTGACGGTCACGGTCAAGAACGGCCGGATCTCCCGGTCCATTTCGGGGACCATTTTTGGGAAAAGTCATCCACGGATCGTCCGGATCGACGACTTTTACCTCGAGGCAGTGCCGGACGGCACGATCCTCGTGATCCACAACCACGACCGGCCGGGGGTTATCGGCAATATCGGAACCCTTTTGGGAAAAAGGAACGTCAATATTTCTCGGATGCAACTGGGGTTGGAAAAGGGAAGGGCGGAGGCGATCGCCCTCTATAATGTGGAGGGGGAGGTCACCCCGCAGTTGATTGCGGAGATCGAGAAATTGCCGAACATGATCTCCGTCAAGAAGGTCATCCTATAATGTCCACCGTCATTATTGTCGGGACCCAGTGGGGGGATGAGGGAAAGGGAAAGATCGTCGACTGTTTCACGCGGCGGGCCGATTGGGTGGTCCGCTTTCAGGGGGGGAACAACGCCGGCCATACGCTGGTGGTGAACGGCCAAAAGACGGTGCTTCACCTGATCCCCTCCGGGGTGCTGCATCCCGGCGTCCGCTGTGCGATCGGCAACGGGGTT
>CAYYFU010000173.1:1404-4073 GCA_964471095.1 uncultured Pseudomonadota bacterium | reverse complement strand
GCAGTTCACCCCGTACAACACCTATGCGGTCGCCAGCGAACGACTGTCGCCGTTTTTGCTGGCCGAGATCGGATGGAAACAGGAGCTCCCCTTTTACACCCTCTCGCTCCCGTTTCTTTGGGGACGAACCACACTCGACGGGAGGATCATTGTCGGCTCCGGTCTCTCCACATTCCCGAAGATCAAGGCGGAGATGCTGGAGCAGTTGGAGGAACGTTTTCATTCGCTCCATCCAGTCCTAGACAAGGTTCGGCTGGAATACCGCTGGTGGGGACCGATCTCAATCCCGCACGACTGGACGCCGAAGATCCTGACCTCACCACTGGACCCAAAGATCCTTTACCTCGGCGGCTATGCCGGCCACGGCTGTGCCCTCTCCCACCTGTTCGCCGAACGGACCGCCGCCTTCCTGGCCGGCGATGCAACGGCGCTGGAGGAATTTTCCTGGGCACGCGAGAGGCACGGCACGCCGTTCGACCGGGCGATCGCCAAAATCGGCTTGAAAGTCGCCGCGAATTTCACTTAAACATCCCTCACGCCCTATGCCCTCTTTCGACATCGTCTCGGAACTGAACCTCCAGGAACTGGACAACGCCGTCAACCAGGCGGCGAAGGAGGTCCTGACCCGTTTTGACTTCAAGGGGACGAACAGCAGCCTGAAGCTCGACAAAGACGGCATCCACCTTGAATCGTCCGACGAGTTCAAGATGAAGGCGTTGATCGACATCCTTCAGGCCAAGGCGGTCAAGCGGGGAATCGCCTTGAATGCCCTTGAAATCGGGAGGGTGGAATCAGGACTCGGAAACCGGGCCAAATGTCTCGTCAAGCTGATCCAGGGGATTGAGACCGAAAAGGGGAGGGAACTGGTAAAAATGATCAAGGGGCTCGATCTCAAGGTCCAGGTGGCGATCGAGGGGGAAAAACTGCGGGTCTCCGGAAAAAAACGGGATGATCTACAAGGGGTGATCCAACATCTCCACGCCTTGAATTTTCCGATCCCGCTGCAATTCAATAATTTCCGGGATTAATTGGGCCTTTGCCGAAGGGTTGGTGATCGCTTCGGTTTTTTGGGGGGCGGCGGTGCCACCTCTGGTGTCGGAGGGGCAACCTCGGTCGACGGTTCGATCACGGTATCAGGGGCCGGCGGCGTGGGGCTCGCCTCAGGAATCGGCGACTGCTCGGGTAAAACAGGCGGCGCTACCGGCGTTGAGGGGACAACTGGTTCGGAGGGTGTTGGTACGGTAGGCGCGGGAGGAACGGTCACCGGTCCTGTTTCCGGAAGGGTTGGTTGAGAAGAGGGCGGGACAGGGATCGGAATCGTCATCCCCTCCACCTCTTTGAAGATAAACTCAACCCGTCGGTTCAACCGCCAGGCCTCACGATTATGTTTCGGATCAACCGGCCGTGTCTCCCCCCAGCCAACACTCTCCAGCCGGACCGGGTCGACCCCCTGTTTCACCAGATAATCCAACACCGTCTTGGCCCGCTCCTCGGAGAGCCACTGATTGAAGGCTGGTGTTCCGATTTCATCACAGTGTCCCTCAATTGAGAGCCGCTTGATGCTGGTCTTGGCCTTCAGTGCCTCGACCAGGGTTTGCAGGATCGGCGAGACATCCGGCCGGAGGGTCCCCCTCTCAAAATCAAAATAGATCGGCCGGGTCAGGATCCGGTATTCTTCAGGGGTAATGACCAGCTGGGGCGACTCGGGACATCCCCCGTTCGCCTCCGTCCCCACCTCACTGGGACATCGGTCTGTCTCATCGTTTAAGCCGTCGCCGTCCGAATCAATAACCAGCTTTTGAACCTTGACCTTTTCCTGTTTTGCAAACCCCTTGTGCTCGGGTGTATAGGCGACCCCCCCAAAAACCCGGAGGGAGGGATTGCCGAGCCCGCTCAGGAACCCACGCCCTCCTCCGACGGTGGCGGCCCACCGGGGGGTCACAAAGTAGCGCAGTCCCCCTTCAAACTCGACCGGCCGCTGCTCGGCACCAAAAAAATCATCGGTGCGGGTAAACCCGCGTGCCTCGGCAATCGCATCCAGTTTGGGATGGAGCGCCAAATTAGCGGCCAATCCATAAAGGAAAAGATCGTCGATCGTCGTCTGGGTTGTTAGCTGGGCCTGCTGGCGAAGTTCATATCCGGCATTGAAAGAAATCGAGAAGCGATCCATCAACCGCTTGGAATCGAGGATCAACATCCCTCCGCCCGCAAATTTATTGTTTCCGACAAAACTGTTTCCGTTTCCGGTCGGAATCGCCACGAGTGGCATGACCGAAATCCCCACCGGCCAATCCTCATGGCTCAAGAGCCGCAACCGGCTATTGAGCAAAATATCCCCCATCCGAAGCCGGGTCTCCGAGGTGGTTGTGGCGGGGGCCTGAAAATCAATAAACGGATGACCGGAAACCAATACACCGACATCCCACCAGGAAAAAATCCCGATCGCCCCGGTCAGATCGGCCGTGATGATCTGACTGATCACATCCTGAATCGCACCGCCGACCGGTTCAAAAATAACAGTTTTTCGACTATAGTCGGTGGTCAAGCCAAAGGAATATTGACCCCGCGGTAACGGCTGGCTTCCGTAGACCCCCAGATAATTCCCGACATCCGAGGCTGGTTTGAAATTTTGGGCGTTAAAGCGGGGATCCCGTGCCTCGAGGGAGGAG
>CAYYFU010000173.1:0-1394 GCA_964471095.1 uncultured Pseudomonadota bacterium | reverse complement strand
CCTGAAGAACAACGACCGCTGCCGCAATCAGGAGGCGTCTCACAGGGCAGGAATTTAACACCCCTTTTTTCGTTAAGTCAAAGATTTTAGTTGCGGAGCGGCTTGCCGGTCGTCAGCATCTGTTGGATTCGGGCCTGGCTTTTTTCCATTCCGACCAGGGAGAGGAACACCTCCCGTTCTAAATCCAACAATTCTTGTTCCGAAACCTTTCCGGCAACCGGCCTCTCACCGCCGGTCAAGATATGCGCCAGCTTTTTTGCAATGACCGCATCATGTTCGGTCACCTTCCCCTGAAGTTGGAATCCCTCGACGGCAGAGACCAGCGCAAAGTAACCCCCCTTTCCGGGGAGCAGCAGATCTTCCCGCGGCAGGGGACGCTGATAAGTACGGCTCATCTCGATCACCCGCTGTTTCGCCTCCGACAAGAGATGATCCCGGGAAAGGCTGATTCCATCCTTTCGATCCAGATAACCAAACTCCTGCGCCTCCTTGGCCGAGGTGGCGACCTTGGCAAAGGCGATCGTCTCAAAGGCCCGCTGGACCTTGGGGAACGGCCCCATTTTGACCGCTTCATCGAAGCGCCGGACCATCTCCTTACACCCACCCCCTGCCGGAATCAGTCCGACCCCGACCTCGACCAGGCCGATGTAGGTCTCGGCGTGCGCCTGGATTCGGTCCGCCCCCAGGCAAACCTCGCACCCGCCGCCCAAAACGAGGTTGAACGGCGCCGCCACCACCGGCTTTGCCGAGTACCGTAGCCGCATGCAGGCATTCTGGAAATCTCTCACCACCTTTTCGATTTTTCCCCAGTCGCGCGACTGGGCGGCAAGAAACAGTAAAAAGAGATTCGCCCCGACCGAGAAGTTCTCCCCCCCGTTGTAGAGGATCATCCCCGCAAATCGCTTTTCGGTCTCCTCGACGCCGGCATTCATCATCGCAACTATCCCGTCGTCGATCGCGTTCATCTTGGAGTGAAACTCGAGCCCCAGCACCCCGTCCCCCAAATCAATCAATGAGGCAGCCTGATTTTTGCGGACCAGCCGGGTCCGATCTCGAAGCGACTTGAGAAGGATCACCCCCGGACGCTCCGGCTCCGGGCGATAGGAAGAGGACTCAAGGTAATGCCGCTTGCCCGCTTCCGTCCGGTAGAAGCCCCCCTGGGCGGCCGCCTGCTCGACAAGTCTGGGGATCGGGAGCCCGTCAGCCCGGATCCGTTCCGCCGTTTCCTTGACCCCCAGGGCGTCCCAAGTCTCGAACGGCCCGAGCTCCCAGTTGAAACCCCACTTCATGGCGTTGTCGACATTGACAACGTCATCGGCGATCTCCGGGATCCGGTTGGCGGCGTAGAGGAGGACGTTCCGAACGCCGATCCAGGCGAGTTCGCCAGCGCGATC
>CAYYFU010000172.1:0-4096 GCA_964471095.1 uncultured Pseudomonadota bacterium | reverse complement strand
TTAGGGGAACGTCTTTTCGTCACCGCCAATGTCGAGCGCCGTCGGACTATCGGCAATCGAGGTATTGTCAATGATCCTGGGGTCACCGGTGATATCCATCCAAAGGTCGCTAATCTGGAATGTCGTAAACGAAGCCGGGAAATAGGCCGCGCCACTGTATTGGGAATAAAGCCCAGAGGCACCGCTTAAATCCGCATTCATCGAGACTCCCCGATCGATCGCCCGACTCCCCGCTGCCAAAGTGGCGGCCCCTGAAGCAGTAAAGAGAGAGGCCGGAGCCGGCTCAATGAAGACCATCGTATTGATATCAATATGAGTCGCCAAACAATCATTGAAACTCCGGAGGATCGGGACGCCACCGGCCATGATGTCCGTTGCCGGGTCGGTTGCCGCAGGACAATCGGGGACGTAAAGAGATTCCAAGGCAGTCATGGTGACTGGCGAGGGCCCGGCGATCGTGTATTCCATCGATGCCGGATCAGGCAAGGCACCGATCCCTCCGAATCGATAAATATATCCCCCTCGGATATTGATATCCGCCGGGTCAGGATCGGGGACCGTAAAAACCCGGTCGATCAGGTTGTTATTGGATTGTGCCGAAGGAGAAAGCAGGATTTGCATCGCATAGACCGGGCAGGTTACCGGATCTGCTGTGCTGGAGATCAGGTTATTTTTAAGTTCGACGGCCGGAGAGCTCCCCAGGGCGACGGTGACAACCCCTCGACCGGATCCGGTCGTTCCGGTGGCGGCACATTTTCCGGTGTTGATGGTGTTGTTCAGCAATTTGTATTTGCCTGTCAAGGTATCCGTTGCCTTGAGGATGCCGACACCACGTGTCCAGACGGAAGAATAACCGGGCAGGGACCCCGTGATAACGTTGGAAAGGAGATAGGTTGTCTGGGTTGTTGCCTCCCCATTACCGGCGCCCGTCATAAAGACACCCCAACTCCCCTCGGTGGCAGCCGGATTTGGGGCAGCGCCTCCGATGATAATGTTTCGAACGAGGGCGGCCCCGTTGAACCCCCAGGTGGTGGCGGGATCCGTAATGGGGAAGAGCGGCCGGCCCAACAGAACCCCCACGGATTTATACACGGCTCCGTAGACCATGATCACGTTTTCCATGGCAAAGAGTTTCGATTTGGGTTGGGGAGAGCCTGCGTCAACCTTGGAATGATAGAGATTAATTCCAGCCGAGTTGTGGGCAATATTCGTGACGATCCCATTTTTCTTAACGGACAGCCTCAGATCGCCGATCTTTGGGGTTGCCCCCCCTTGTCCAAACGCTCGACCCCTGATCCCAAAGAGGTAGCTCGGTTCGGTCCCTGCGACCCCCGAGAGGGCTCCGCTACTCAAAGTATTCTCTTCGATACGGACATGAAAGAAGGGGGCGACAACCGCCGGTGTTGCGGCTCCATGCTGGATATCGATCGCCCCCGCTTGAATGCTGGCGAGAGCCAGCGAACCGGCTACCTTGGTCGGCAATCCGGAAATGGTATTTTTTTTGATAAGAATTTCTCCCGGGATGCTGGAGGTTTGCGCAGCACCGATCCCTGCGCTCAGCACAGGCGTTCCGGCGAATGTCGCATAAGTCATCCCGCCGGCTATTCCCGGATTCTCTTCGATGGTTCCTTTGAGTGTCGAAGAGCCGCTGGAGAGCATGACAATTCCGTACGAAATCATTCTTGCCACGCCGCCAGTGATAATATTGCGGGTGATCAGGGGATCTGCCATGCCGACACCGGTCGCGGCAACGGTAATCCCCACGGCCGAAAGACTGGCTCGGTCGGCCATCTCCGCAGCCTCTGCCTTGAAACTCCCACCCACAATGAAGTTTCTTCGGACGGTCGGAGAGCTGTTGTTGATAACGATCCCAGAAATGCTGGTTGCGTGGATTCCACCCAGGATTTGGAGGTTTACCAGATGCGCCGATCGGCTGACCCCACCTGGGATCGTTACGGCGGGCGAGGAGTTCGGGTCACCCGCGACATTGAGCACGAGAGGGGCCCGCAACGTTGTCTTGAACGCGTTGTTGGTAAAACCAAGCTGGTGATCCCTGAATTTTCGGGTGGTCGGCGCCCCGGCGCAGTCCACCGTAAAACTGGCCAGATGCCCGAACCCGCCGTAAAGCCTGACCCCATTGGCCAGGGTGATATTTTCCTCGTAACCGCCCGGTTCGGCAGAAACGATGCAAACCCGTTTCCGGGTGGCGGATGAATTGGCGAAGTCGATCCCTTTCTGGATCTTGCAGAAGGGGGTATCAAGGTCACCCTTGTTTGCTGACGTGGCAAGATCGGCCAATACAGCCGGATCCCCGCCGGTCGTGCATTCGCCGACGGAGACCCACCAACATTCATTTTTGTTTCCCAAGAGATTGACCGCACTATCGTCCGGATCTGCCGCAGTCCGCCAAGGATTCACATCGTCAGCCGGGAGGGCCCCATCCCCATCGATATCGGCCTCTAAAATATCCGCACAACCGTTTCCGTCGGTATCGGCCGTCGTGGTTTGACAGGCGTTGCCGAGGCCATCGGCGTCCCAATCGGCCTGATCCGCATTGGGAACGGTCGGGCAATGGTCGGCCATCCCCGAGGATAAGGAGCAACCGGCCGTCTCACTCAGAGAATTGCACCAGTTGTCTCCATCGATATCCGTGTCACAGAGATCCCCAATCCCATCCAGATCGAAATCAGGCTGCGCGGGTGGGGTCCCGACGGCCGGGTTCGCGATCAGATCGCAGTTATCAGGACCATCAAGGATCCCGTCGTTATCATCATCGGTGTCACAAGCGTCGCCGATGGCCGGGGAATCGCCATCGGTATTCATTTGGTCCGGATTGGCCACATCAATGCAGTTATCGGCATTGTTCCCCAAACCGTCCCCGTCACTGTCGCCGCATTCTGCGGGGTCGTCCGGAAAAAGATCCACGGCATTGATACAGCCGTCGCCATCGTTGTCGCCATTGGCATTCAGGGTGATGATAAAATCTTCAAGACAGTCCGGAATATCGTCTTCATCGGCGTCGACTGGCATTGTTTCAGCACTGCACCCCGGGAGGAGGCCGCCGGTAGTGACGATGGCAGGGAGGATCGGCTCAAAGCAGTCGGGGACCCGGTTGCCATTGGTGTCAACCAACATCTGTTCCGCGGAGCAACCGGGCAAGAGAAAAACCGATCCACCCCCGCCCGGAGAAGCGGCAGTCGTTGGTTCGGTTCCTGTCGTTGTGCCTCCGCCAGCCCCGGTCGTGGTGGGGGCCCCCTCTGTCAAGAGATCCCCTTCCGTCTCGACACTCGTCCCGCAGCCGCACCCCTTGCAACCGGCGCCGGCCAGCGGGAGCAGGATCAACAGGACCCAAAGGTGTTTTTTCAGAAGAGAGCGCATGTCAGGGATTTTTCCATTCATCCGCCCCGAGGTCAATATCAGTCGGGGTGGCCGCCTTGGCCGGATCGTCGACCATCCGGGGGTCTCCCCCCAGATCAAGCTCCAGTTCCTGCGCGGCAAAGAAGTTTGGGAAATAGTCGGTTGCCGAGAATTGGGTCACCAGGGTGTTGAGATAAGGGGTGAGATCTCTGCCCCGGTCGATCGCCCACCCTCCACTTTTAAGTTTCGGCGGGGAACCGTCAAAGAGCGAGGCGGGGGCCGGCTCCAGATAGACCATGGTGTTGCTCTCCCGGTGATTGCCTCCGTCCGGGTCGACATCGAGGCAGTCGGTGAAGTGCCGGATCGCGGTTGTGCCGGCGGCCGGTTCATTGGAGACGATTGGATTAGTCCACCAGGCAGGGCAACCGGCGGAGACACGCGTCGCCAGCCCACTGATTGTTTCATCGATAAAACCTCCAGCAGGAGGCGCAGACTCCCAGTCACCGGGAAGTGGCATCGCTCCCCCCACCATAAACAGACCGAGATGGTAGGGGTAGCCCCCATAAACAGGGACTACGGGATCGGTGGAGAAGGTCCTGTCATAGAGATTATTGTGCGAAGAGGCGTTATCACTAACAGGCCCTGTGAATTGGTATTTCTGAACGGCATAGAGCCGACAGGCGGCCGGGTTGGCGCTGCTGGTGCTCAGGTAGTTTTCCAGGATCGCAATCCCCGGTGT
>CAYYFU010000171.1:1002-4111 GCA_964471095.1 uncultured Pseudomonadota bacterium | reverse complement strand
CGCCACAGTCCGGTCAACCACCTCTCCGGCCTGCAGGGAAAGCGACAAGAAGATCAGACAAAGTGGAAGGATTTTCATCATTGGCCCTCACCCGGCCCTTCGAAAGGTGTCTCGCGGAGCCGCTTCCCGTCAATCTCAATCTTTGCCGACTGGTGGAGTTTTTCCAGCCAGGGCCGAAGCAGACGTTCCCGATTTTTTTCCTGCCATTCTTTTTCGAGGAGCGGGCGGGCCTCCGCAAAGGAGAGGGATCGCGGCGGCGTCCGCTCAATCACACGAAAGATATGAAATCCGTAGGCGGAGGCGACAATCCCACTGGTCTGGCCCGGCTCAAACCGGAAACAGGCCTCATCCATCATCGGGGGGAGTTCTCCGGGGGAGACAAATCCCAGATCCCCCCCCTTTTCCCGGTCCGGACTTTCGGAGTATTTCTGGGCGAGTTCGGCAAAGTTTTCCCCCTTGGCAAGGAGCGAGAGGATAATTTCCGCCTTGGCCCGTGTCGATGTCACGATCTGACGGCAATGGGATTGTTCCGGGAGACGAAACTGGGCCCGGTCTTTTCGGTAGGCGGTTTGTAACTCGGAGAGGGCCGGGGGAGAGGACCCCAGAACCGCGTCGAACAGTTTTTCAAAGAGGAGTCTCCGTTCCTGCTTGTTCAGCCATTCGGCCTCTGTTATTCCCTGTTTCTGCAGGATCTCCCGGAGGGTATCGTCGGAATACCCGGATTTGAGCCCGATCAGCGGATCCTTTTCTTCGTCTGACAATCGCAGGCCACGTTTTTGCGCCTCCTGGAGCAGCAATTTTTCCTCAATCAAGAAATCCAGGGTATTCCGTCGGGACGTTTCATCTCTTGAACCGATTTCTCTGAGGACCTGTTGAAATTCCCCGACCCGGATTTTTTCCCCATTCACCTGTGCGATGACCCCCTGTTGAGGGTCCCAGGGGCAGGCGGGAAGGATTCCGAGGAGGAGGACTAGAAAAGTTTTCATGGTCGCGAGAGGGACAGTTCCCTCAAGATCTTCTTGATCTCCCCTAAAATCGCCTCCCCGGCAAGCGGCTTTTGCAGGGTGAATTTGAAATCAGGGGTCAAGCGGGCCCGTTTCGGATCTCGTGAAATCCAGCGGGTCAAGACTTCCGGGGGAAGGGGAGAGGTCGGATCAAAGGCGAGCGACAGCGTTCGGCCATCGTAACGGAGCTGTTTCATCCGCAACTGGCGCGCATACGCCTTGATGGCGGCCAGTTCGGCCAGGTTTTCGGCAGGCTTCGGTAACGGCCCAAAACGGTCTTGCATCTCCTCCCGGAGCGGCCCCAGTGCCTCTTCCTCCTCCAGGGCGGAGAGACGGCGATACCATTCCAGTCTTAACGGGGGGTCGGGGATATAATCTTCCGGAAAGAAGGCAGGGACCTTGATATGGAGCTCCGGATCGATCTCCTCCAGGACCTTTCCCCCTTTAAGTTCCCGGATCGCCTTTTCCAGGATCTCGGTGTAGAGCTCGTACCCGATCGCCGCCATTTGACCGGATTGTTCCCTCCCCAGCAGGTTGCCGGCGCCGCGGATCTCGAGGTCATAGGAGGCCATCCGAAAGCCGGCCCCCAGTTCAGAAAATTTTTGCAAGACCTGCAATCGCTGCACGGCCTCCGGCGTTAACTCCTTTTCTTCCGGGACGAGCAGGTAGGCAAACGCCCGATGCGCCCCCCGCCCGACTCGACCCCGTAGCTGATAAATTTGGGCAAGACCGAAGCGATCCGCCTCGTGAATCAGCATCGTATTGGCGGTCGGGATGTCGATCCCCGATTCGATGATCGTCGTGCAGAGCAGCAGGTTGAACTCCTGATGATAAAAGCGGAGCATGATCGCCTCCAGCTCCTCTTCCTTCATCTGGCCATGGGCAATCTCAATCCTTGCCTCGGGGACCAACTTTTGGAGAAAATCCTTCATCTTGCCGATCGATTCGACCCGGTTGTGGACAAAAAAGACCTGACCCCCGCGGTGAATTTCCCGCAACACCGCCTCGCGCACCACGGCTTCTTGAAACGGGAGCACGTAGGTGCGGATCGCAAGCCGGTCGGTGGGCGGGGTTTCAATGACGCTCACCGGGCGGATCCCGACCATCGACATATAAAGAGTTCGCGGGATCGGGGTGGCCGAGAGGGTCAGGACATCGATATTTTTCCTCAAATGTTTGATCCGCTCCTTGTGAGAGACGCCAAAGTGGTGCTCCTCATCGATCACCAGAAGTCCCAATTTTTTAAAGGAAAGATCCGGTTGCAAGAGTCGATGGGTGCCGATCAGGATGTCGATTTTTCCCTCCCGGGTTTCTGCGATCACCTTTTTCTGTTCGGCGGCGGTTCGAAAACGGGAAAGCATGTCGATCCGGGCCGGGGTGGTGCGGAACCGCTCGCTAAACCGTTCGAAGTGTTGGAAGGCGAGGAGCGTGGTCGGCACCAGGATCGCGGTTTGTTTTCCATCCAGTGCTGCTTTGTAGGCGGCTCGCATCGCCACTTCCGTCTTGCCGTAACCGACATCCCCCAAGATCAAACGATCCATCGGGCGGTCGGATTCCATGTCGGCCAGTGTCTCGGCAATCGCCTTTTCCTGATCCGGGGTTTCTTCAAACGGGAAGGTCGCCTCGAATTGTTCGAAGAGGTTATTGGAGGGGGAGAAGGGGAACCCTTTTCCGGCGGTTCGTGCCGCGTACAGATTGATCAGATCTCCCGCCATCGCCCGGATCGCCTTTTCCGCCTTTTTCTTCAACTCCAGCCAGTGGGTTCCCCCCAATCGGTTGAGGAGAGGTCCCTCCCCACCGGTATATTTTTGCACCAGATTCAGTCGATAGGCCGGCAGATAGAGCTTGTCCCCCCCGCGGTACTCCAGCAGCAGATAATCGTTCTCGATCCCCTCGATTGCCAAATGGACCAGTCCGCGGAACAGGCCGATTCCATGCTGTTTGTGCACCAACGGATCGCCCGGTTTGATTTCCGCCAGGGAGGAGAGGTCTGCCGCCTCGATGGTCTTGGGCCGATGCACCCGGGGCCCAAAGATCTCAGCGTCGGTCAAATAGGTGATCCGCTCCTCCGGCGAACGAAATCCGGAGGAGAGTTCTCCGACGAC
>CAYYFU010000171.1:302-967 GCA_964471095.1 uncultured Pseudomonadota bacterium | reverse complement strand
GAGCAGGTCCCGGAGACGGCTGGCCTGGATCTCGGAGGAGGCGACCAGGGAGACCTGATCCTGTATCAGCCAGTTCTTGATCTTTCGAGCGACCGGCAACAGAGGCTCTTCGCGGTTTTGCAAGATCTCCCTTCTAAGCTCTTCATGGGTCTCCAGGGGGAAACGGATTTCGGCGGATTCAAAAAATGGGACTAGTTCAAGGTGGTGACGGGAATCGCTTGGAGCCAGGAGTGACTCAAGGCCCGGCTCGCGCTCCTCGGGACGAAGCAGCGGTTCCTTGTCGGTGAGCAGGGCTTGGATTTCCTCGCGACGTTCCTGCGACCGTTTGTTAAGTTCGGTCGGTTGGTCACTGACGATCCAACCCTCCTTCCAATAATCGTTGAAGGCTACCGCCTGTTCATAAAAGAGCGGGAGATAGGTTTCGATACCGGAGAAAAAGATCCCCTGTTTCGCCTTTTCCACGAAGGGACCCCAGACTGATTTAGGCAGGTCGCGCTCTTCCGCCAACCGTCGGGTTTTTTCCTGAAAAATTTTAATATTCTGTTCGGTTAAAAGGATCTCCCGGGCCGGGATCAGACGGACCTTCTCCTGTTGGGCCAACGACCGTTGCGATTTTGGGTCGAAAGAGCGGATCGACTCAAGCAGATCTCCTAACCACTCCAGTC
>CAYYFU010000171.1:0-292 GCA_964471095.1 uncultured Pseudomonadota bacterium | reverse complement strand
AGAGGGGGGAAAAAGATCAATCAGCGATCCACGCACCGCAAATGTCCCGCGGTCCGAGACGAGGGTCACCTTTTCGTAACCCCATTGGTTGAGCGTTCGGATCAGTTTTTCGCGGTCCAGTTCATCACCGATCTCAAGGTTCCAGCCTGACTCAAAGATCGATGGAGGAGGGAGCCGTCCGGAAATGGCTGCCGGGGTGGTGATAATGAAAATCCCCTCAGGCCCCCCTTTGTCAAAGGGAGGTTGGGGGGGATTGACGAGTCGATCCAGGATCGACATCCGGACGCAGGAG
>CAYYFU010000170.1:2221-4119 GCA_964471095.1 uncultured Pseudomonadota bacterium | reverse complement strand
GGAAATTATTATTTTAGTTTGGATAATACATGCAATTTTAACAAAGGAGAAGAACATGAAGAAGCTATTGGCGGTATTTATTGTGACGGGCCTGGCCGTCTCCCTGCAGGCTGAAGGGCAAGCTCAAGCCCCTGCCGCGGCAACCGGAATTCGCGGCGCGGTCAAGTTTTCCGGGACCGCCCCGGCCGCGGCTCCTTTGCGGCGGGAGGCCGATCCCTTTTGCGCCAAGACCAAGATGAACGACGAGACCGTTTTGGTGAATCCGAACGGGACGTTGAAAAATGTCCTGGTGCGTGTCATCCAGGGGGCAGCCCCGGCCGCAGCCCCCTCGACCCCGGTGGAGATCGTGATCGATCAGAACAACTGCATGTACCGACCTCGCGTCACCGGTGTGATGGCTGGACAACCGGTCAAGATCCGGAACAGCGATCCGGTTTTACACAACGTCCACTCCTACCTCGGGGCGGCGACCGGTTTCAACCGGGCGCAGCCGAAGGGGGGGAAAGATATCGAGCAGACCTTTACGGCCGGGGCCCACAAGCTCAAATGTGATATCCATCCCTGGATGACCGGATGGGTCGTCGCCAACGCCAATCCGTTCTTTGCGGTGACGGGAGATTCCGGGGAATACTCCCTCAATCTCCCTCCCGGGACCTATACGCTGGAGGCCTGGCACGAAAAATACGGGACGCAAACCGCAACGGTCACCGTCACGGCGGCAGGAGTCGTTCAGGACTTCACTTTCACCGCCGCCCCTTAAATTTACTATTTTTCCCGCTTAAAAATAAGGGCGATTCCTGCCCCCACGAAATACCAGAGCCCTGCGTTGATCTTGCGGAGGAGCTCCAGGGCGACTCCGGAGGCCGGGTCCAACCCCAGCCAGTGAAAGAGGAGTCCGTAGGTCCCCTCGAGAATACCGAGATTGCCGGGAAAGAGGAAAAAGACAACGGTGAGGAG
Source organism: uncultured Pseudomonadota bacterium (assembly GCA_964471095.1). GTDB lineage: Bacteria > UBA10199 > UBA10199 > JACPAL01 > JACPAL01 > CAYYFU01. Next base: position 3,162 of record CAYYFU010000170.1, on the reverse strand, counting down.
AAGGGCCAAGGAGGAAAGAACGCAGGCATCGAGGAAGTTGAGCGGGATCCCCAGAAATTTCATGAAGAGAAAGATCTCGAAGGCGACCGTGAGACGCGCCACAAAGAGAATCAACGTCCCGAAGATGACTTTTTGATGGCCCTGGTCATAGTGACCGCGGATCGTCTTGTCCAGGAGGGCGATCTTTTCCCGCCAGTGGGGTCGGATCCAGCGGCGGAAACCGATTTTTTCCAAAACACCCAACAACGAAGTAAAGGCATTTTTTTTCTGGTGGGAGATAATAAAGAGCAGTCCCGCGAACAGCAGGCCGACCAAAATCCAGAGGGCGATTTCCGGCAAGAGGGGGAGAGGCAGCCGGAAGGTGGCGATGATCAAACCGAACAGGATGACGACCGCTGCGCCGAAGGTCATGATGGTCCGATCCATAATCACGGAGCCGGCCTGCGCCTCACGCGAGAGGCGTCGGCCCATTAAAAAGACCCGGGCGGCATCCCCCCCCAAGAAGTGAATCGGCGTGGAACGGGTGATCAATTCTCCGGCGACCTTGATTTGAAATAACTTTCCCAGCGAGTAGTAACCGGCGGGGAGAAAAAGCGACCAGCCGATCGTGTAGAGGAGATAACGGGGGAATCCAACAATAAAGACCCAAAAAATTTTCGATCCGACGACCTGAAACTGTGACCAGATCCGAGACGGACCGAGGGTGTAAATAATCCCGGAAATAAGCAGGAGGGCCAGAATGAGGAAGAGGGGGCGAAGGATTTTCAATGGGAATCCGGTTGACCGATCGCCCAAAGCTGTATAAGTAATCGCTCCAATGGTCAAGGCAGTTATCATCGCGGCAGGACAGGGAAATCGGCTTCGGGAAAGCGAACGCGATTTACCCAAGCCCCTGCAAAAAGTGGCCGGTCTTCCGATCATTGCCCGCGTGGTCCTTTCGG
>CAYYFU010000170.1:0-2211 GCA_964471095.1 uncultured Pseudomonadota bacterium | reverse complement strand
CGGCCGGCCTTGAGGATTTTGTCATCTTTGTTGGCTATCAGGGAGAGAGGATTCGCCGTTATCTCTCCTCCCAGGCGGGCCGTTGGGGGGTCCGGTTTGAATTTGTCGACAATCCTGACTGGAAACGACCGAATGGGCATTCGGTTCTCAAGGCCTCCGCAAAAGTGACGGATGATTTTGTCCTGTTGATGTCCGATCATATCTTTGACTGGCATCTTTTAGCCGACCTCCTGAGGCGTCCCCCGTCCCCCGGTGAAATTTGTCTGGCGATTGATCGTCGGCTCGATCAGGTCTTTGATCTGACCGATGCGACCAAGGTCGAAACGCAAGGGGGCAAGATTATCGCCATCGGTAAGGAAATTGGTCCTTATGACGCCGTCGATACCGGCCTCTTTTACTGTTCTCCGGCCCTTTTTGATGCGCTCAAGGTTGTTTGTCCGCAGGGGAAGGGGAGTTTGTCAGAGGCGATCCAATGGTTGGCTGATCAGCGGTCGGCAAGGACTTATGAGATCGGCGAGGCGTACTGGCAGGATATCGATACCCCTGAGGCGCTTCGAAAGGCGGAGTCGATTCTGTTTCGCTCGGCACGAAAACCACAGACAGACGGCATCATTTCCTCGCTCCTCAACCGTCATATCTCGGGTTGGATCTCCCGTTTTCTGATCAAGCTGCCGGTGACCCCCAATCAGATCACCGCAACCGCCTTCGGGATCGGTCTCCTCTCCGCCTACTTTGTCTCCTTGGGCGACCACATCAGTCTGGCGATCGGCGGGCTGTTGTTCCAGTTCGCCTCCATCTACGACGGCTGTGACGGTGAGGTGGCCAAACTGAAGATGGCGACCTCCAAATTCGGGGAGTGGATGGATACCCTCTGTGATAATGCGACCTACCTCCTCTTTCTGGCCGGCGTGACGCTGGCGGCGGTTCGTCAGGGATTTGGCGGGGCGGTTGCCGTCGGGGGGATCGCGCTGGGCGGGATGGTCACCGCGCTGATTGTCATGCTCGTTTATTTGATCCGTTACACCGACTCCGGGAGTTTGGTGACCGTTCATCGTGATCTGGAGAGTGATTTTGCCAACCGCGGGATCGGTCGATTGGGCCGCATTTTTTCCTGGGTCAAATATATCGGCAAACGTGATTTTTTTGCCTTTTTCTTCATGTTCCTCTGCCTTTTTAACCGGCCCGAATGGATCCTGATCCTGACCGCGATTGGGTCCAACGTGACCTGGATCATGCTGCTGGCCTACAAGAAGGAATTCCAGAGACGTCGTCTGGCGTTGCCGGTCCAAGAATAAACATGCTTTCACGACAACTCACGACGGCACGAAAAATAGAGGGCTTTTACAAGTATCTGAAGATCAAAACGGTCGGGGGTCCTCGCCTGATCAACCTCGAGGTGACCAAGCTCTGCAATGCGCAGTGCGACTTTTGTCCCTGCTGGGAGATCAAGGACTACCCGCAACTTAAAGATTATTCCGAGATCATGAAAAAATTTCGACCCATTGTCCTTTCCCTGAATGGCGGAGAACCGCTGCTCCGCAAAGACCTGATCGACATCATCAATCAGGTAAGGCCGCATTGCACCTATTTGACGGTGATCACCCATGGGCAACTACTGACCGAAGAGAAATATCAGGAGCTCTGGAATCACGGGGTTGACCAACTCTCCATCTCCCGAAACTATATTGATGAAACCCACGACCGGGAACGGCATCTCGAGGGGCTGACCCGGCATTTTGCAAAACTCATTCCGCTGCTGACGGCGAAAGGGCATGACAATATTGCTTTTAATACGGTGATCATGGACCGGAATCTGGACCATATTGTTCCGTTGGCCAAACAGGCGTATGAATGGGGGGCTAAAATCTCCTTCAGCTCTTACACGTCGCTCAAAAATGATAATCCGGAGTATCGGGTCCGTGAAGAACAGCTGGCCAAGTTGGATCAGGTGGTGGAGACCCTCCTGGAACTGAAAAAGAGGCAGGGGAATATCCTGACCTCGGATTTTTATCTCAAAAAAATCCCGTATTTTTTCCGCAACGGGTTGGTGGAGGATTGTCAGGCGGGGCTCAATTTTATCCAGATGACCCCGGATGGTTACATCAAGCGCTGTTCGGAGATGCCAGTGATGATGCATTGGTCGGAGTATTCTCCGGAAAAGGTGGAGACGCCGAATCCCTGCAACGTCTGTTGGCTGTCGTGCCGGGGTGA
>CAYYFU010000169.1:0-4139 GCA_964471095.1 uncultured Pseudomonadota bacterium | reverse complement strand
ACGATCGGTCAATATTTGAAGGCAAAAGATACGCCATTTCCCCAATTGAAACTTCCCATCGGGGACCATAAGGTGAGTATCTTCTATCCTCCGCAGGGTCGAAGCGTTTCAAAACGAGTCCGGATTTCCCAGGAAAGGACCGTTGACTGTACCGCGAACTTTCTGGCACGGCCGCCGGTGCTGAACTGCAACTGAAATGGGTCTTCGACGAAGGGAATGGGGCGAGACAGCCGGCGAGACAGGGCGAGACAGCTTCCGGGGATTTCAATTTTCTTATCTCTGATTCAAGAACCCAACAAAATCCTTGAGGAAATGCACCGTTACACCCTTCCAGACTGGAACCAGCCGGATCTGGCACTGATCCTGCATTGACAGCTTGTCACGATGGAGGCCCTTTTTGAAAAACCGTTGACCGTCCAGGACCTCTGTGAGACCCTCCGCGCCAGCAAGTCCACCATTGACCAGTACAATCGGGAGGGGATGCCCCGGTTCTTTGTCGGTAAGGAGTGCCGCTACATCCTCACCAAGGTCATCGAGTGGCTGGAAAGGAGGTGTGAGCACAGAGTTCAATCTACACTGAAGGAGACCTTTGACCCTCGAAAGGAGTTAGGGCTATGAGGGCAAATGTTTTCCTGAGGCAGTGGCAGACCAAAAAGGGTGATAAACGATATTTTCTGGTCGTTCGGGAATCGGGCAAGAAGGATCAAACGGTCCATCTGGGCCAAGTAACGAGGAAGGTTGCCGAACAGAGGAAATACGAGGTGTTGAAGGAAGTGATGAATAACGTCTTCGGATACACCTCGGAGGCACGGGTATTTTTTTCCGACTTCTGTGACAAATTTCTTAACGAATTTGCCACAGGGAATCGGCATCCCGGTACGGTTAGAAAATACTATTACACCCTGAGAATAGCAAAAAGGGCGTTCCATGGCCTGATGCTTGATCAGATCAGCACGTATCGAGTCGAGCAATTCTTGAACGGTTGGAAGGTCAAGGGTTGCACGAAGAACATCATGCTGAGTGTCTTGCGGGTCGTTTTTCAGAAGGCGGTCGATTGGCGGTATCTCTCAAAATCGGCCGCTCACGAAATTCGACGATTTAGGGAAGAGCGTCAGGGAAGCAGGTCACTAACAATGTCTGAACTTGCCAGTCTATTGAGGGTCGCACGACCATGGGAGAGGTCGCTTATCACGGTTATGGTCTATTCAGGATTAAGACCTGGAGAGGTTTCCCGGTTGAAGTTCGAACATGTTGACTGGGAAAACAAACAGCTCCGGGTCTTTGCATCAAAAACTGGAAAGACGCGTTTCATTCCTCTTTTTCCGGAACTGGAAGAGACGTTGCGACACCTCAAGGAGTGGCGGCCCAATCAGCAGGTTGGAAGCACGACCGGGCAAGAAGAGTATCTCCCTCGCACACCAGAGCAAGGGGAGTATATTTTTTGTCAACCGGACGGAAAGTTATGTAAGTGCTTCCGCCGCTCGCTGGTGGGGGCCTTTCGAAGGGCCGGAATCGAGGGAGTCAGTCCTCATGGCTTAAGAAAGACCTTCTGTTCGTTGCTGGCACGTTACGGGGTTCACCCCAGGGCGGCTCAACGGTTAATGGGACACTCGGACATCAACCTTACCATGAACGTCTATACGGAAATAGCGGATGACCAACTTCGGGATGCGGTAAACGCATTGCCGAGTACGAGAGAGGTTCAAAGGACCGCTCTCAGGGTTGTCCAATAGGGTTGCAGTCGTGGAATGATTGTGGAATGAAAGGAAGAGGAGGACTTTGGCAAAGATGGAAGTAGTTGGAAGTAAAGGAAATGATGTGAGGGCTTAATGGCCCGCACATGTCCTTGCCAAGGTTGATGTCGCGGGTTCGACCCCCGTCTCCCGCTCATTGTTTTCCTGTCAGGAGAGATTTTGGAGGAGGTTTTGGGGAGGAAGCCCTTCAAACAGGATCCGGTAGACCGCCTCGCAGACCGGCAAAGAAACCTGATATTTCTTCGCCAAAAGATAGATCGCCTTCGAGGTATCAACCCCTTCCGCAACTGAAACGGTGGAGATCCGAATCTTCTCAAGGGTCTCTCCCTTGGCGAGACGGATCCCCAGGGTCCGGTTCCGGGAGAGGTCTCCGGTGCAGGTCAGTATCAAATCCCCGACGCCGGCCAATCCACGAAAGGTCTCCGGGTTCGCACCGAGTTTAATCCCCAACCGGACCATTTCTCCAAGCCCGCGGGTCATCAACATCGCCCGGGTCGAATACCCAAAGTCCAAACCGTCCGAAATCCCGCAGGCGATCGCCACCACATTTTTGATCGCCCCCGCGATCTCAATGCCAATGACATCAGGCGTCCAATCCGCCCGGAAGGTGTCCGTTTGCAACACCTCGCAAAAGGACTTCCCAACCGATTCCTCGTGGCTCGCGACGTTGAGGGCGGCCGGATGTCCCTGCGCAACTTCACGGGCGAAGGTCGGTCCGGATAAAAAGGCGACCCCCCAATGCAGAGATTTGGGAAGTTCCTCTTCAAAAACCGCGCTCAACAGTTTGAGTGAACTCTGCTCAATCCCCTTGGAGGCACAACCGATCATCACTTGCGGGGCCAGAAAAGGAACCATCCCCTTGAGGACGCCCCTCACATGTTGGGACGGCACAACGACCAAGATCATCTCTTTTCCTTCCACCCCCTCCCGCAAATGGGTGGTGGCGACAAGCCCTCGATGAAGGGTCATCCCGGACAAAAACATCTCATTCATTTTTTTCTGATTGATTTGGCTGACGACCTCAGACTCCCGGGCCCAGAGGGCCGTCTTCAATCCCTTTTTTGCCAGATGGTTTGCAAGCGCCGTGCCCCAAGCCCCTCCCCCAACGATTCCGATCGAGGTTGTCTTTTTGGGCATCCTTCTTTATATATCCGCTCCGATGCTCCTTGTCCTTAAAAAAGAGGCGACGCAGGCGCAGATCGACCAGTTGATGGAGAACATCCGTCGGGCCGGCTACTCCCCCGATTTTCTGCCGGGCGCCACGCGGACGGCGATCGGGATCCGGGGTAATCAGGGATACATCGACGAGTCAGAACTCCAGCTCAACGAGGCGGTCAAAGAGGTTATTCATGTCACCAAACCGTACAAGCTCGTGTCGCGCGAGTGGCACCCGATCGATACCGTTGTCCGGTTGAGCCCCCACGCATCGTTTGGCGGTGAAAATCGGCCGGTGATGATCGCCGGTCCCTGCAGTGTCGAAGATGAGGATCAGGTCTTCGCCACCGCGGAATTTTTGAGCCGTCATCAGGTCCCGGCGATGCGTGGCGGTGCGTTCAAGCCGCGGACCAGTCCTTATTCATTCCAGGGGAAAGGGGTCGAGGGACTCAAAATCCTCCGCAAGGCGGCCGATCGGTACAAACTGGCGGTGGTCACGGAACTTCTGCACCTCGAATATTTCGATCAGGTGGTGGACCAGGCCGACATGATCCAGGTCGGCGCCCGCAACATGCAAAACTTTGAGATGCTGCGCCGGTTGGGCAAGATCAAGAAGCCGATACTCTTGAAACGGGGAATCGCTGCGACCATTGAGGAATTCCTGCTGGCCGCCGAATATATCCTGGCGGGGGGGAATGACCAGGTGGTCCTCTGCGAACGCGGGATCCGGACCTTCGAGACCGCCACCCGCAACACCCTTGACTTAAACGCCGTCGCCTACATCCGGGAAGTCTCCCACCTGCCGATTATCGTAGACCCCTCCCACGGGACCGGGCGCGCGAGCCTCGTCGCCCCGCTCGCCCGGGCAGCGATCGCCGTCGGCGCACAGGGACTGATCATCGAAATCCATCAACAGCCGGCCAAGGCGCTCTCCGACGGCTTTCAGGCGTTGAACTTCAGCCAGTTTGAGGCGCTCCTTCAGTCGCTGCCTATTTCTCCAAGACAAAGGTAATCCGGAGATTCACCCGGTATTCCAAGATCCGGCCATTATCGACCTTGGCGTTCTGACGGACAACCTCCACCCCGGTGATCCCCCGGAGCGTCTTGGCGGCCCGGGTCAGACCCTGTCGGGCGGCATCCTCCCAGCTCTCCTTTGATGATGCGATGATTTCACTGACGCGTGCAACGGCCATATGAATAACCTCCTTCATTGATCTCCCCCTCTTAGGG
>CAYYFU010000168.1:0-4217 GCA_964471095.1 uncultured Pseudomonadota bacterium | reverse complement strand
ACCTTATGGTCCCCGATGGGAAGTTTCAATTGGGGAAATGGCGTATCTTTTGCCCTCAAATATTGACCGATCGTCACCCGTCCCCATGGTGTTGCCTGAACGTTGATGAATCCAGATTCGGAACTGGTTTCAACGGGGAGCACCTTGTCTTTCGGAACCTCCGGCGCGGCCAGGGACACCTCTCGTGTCAAAGGCGGGTTGTTGACGCGAGGCCTGGCGAGAAAAAATGACACCCCGAGGATAACGGCACCTGATATCAGCAACAGGGACCTGCGCGGAAATTTATGACCCTGAATCACGCTCGCGTAAATCTTTTCCCGCTCCCCCTTTCCAAGAATATCGGTTTGGGGTTCCCCGAGCGGCTCGATCTTTTCGGAGTCCCCGGCGGGGGTTTGAAGGTCAAATTCCCGGATAAAGGCAACAAGATCCTGACCTGATACCGGCCGCAACTGTTCAAACGCCAGCCGGGTGAGCGCCTGTTCCGCCTCTTTTGCCGAGTCGAACCGTTGATCCGGCTCTCTGGCGAGCAACTGTTTCAGGATCCGGCCCAGCTCCTTCGGAATGGAATCAGGAATCGCAATCTCCGCCTGCTGGACCCGCCGGAGGGTTTCAAAATCATTCTCCCCCTCAAAGGCCTTTTTGCCGGCCAGCATTTCAAAGAGCACGGCGCCCGCTGAAAACAGGTCGCTTCGGGGGTCCACCGGATTCCCCTGTGCCTGCTCCGGACTCATATAGGAAACTTTACCTTTGAGCGTCCCGTTGCGGGTCTCCTGGGATCGGCCCGTCGCCCTGGCAATCCCGAAGTCCGTTATTTTCACCTCACCCTGACTGGAGATCAGGACGTTGGCGGGACTGATGTCCCGGTGAACGATCCGGAGCGGGTTTCCGCGGCGATCGACCTTCTGGTGGGCATAATCAAGCCCCTTCAAAACCTCCCGGGCAATGTAGAGCGCAAACTCGACGGGAAGCTTCTTCCCCTTTTTCTGGAGTCTCTTGAGGAACTTTCGGAGATCGAGCCCTTCGACGTATTCCATCGCGATGTAGTGGGCCCCCTCGTTTTGCCCGAGTTCGAAGACCTGAACGATATTCGGGTGGGTCAGATTGACGAGGATCTTCGCCTCATCGATCAGCATCCTGGCCATCTCCTCATCATGGAGGAGCCGGGGGTGCAGTTTCTTGATGACAATCGTTTTCTCGAAGCCGAACTCCCCCTTGAGGGTGGCCAGATAAATCTCGGCGAGTCCTCCGATCTCCAGAAGATCAACAAGGTGGTACCGGCCAAAGGGACCCGGTTTGAATGACATCGGTGTCTCGCTCCCGTCTCGCTCGCTGTCTCGCCACCGGTTGCAATCCCCGGCCTCTGCCTCGATCCATGGGCGCAACCCGCCGGAATGCCAGCCGTTTACCCGTCTCCCCTTCATTTGGCACGGCAGTTGCTTAGGAGTCAATCCGGAGGAGGCCAAAAATGAAACATCTGTTGAGGACCGGAGGTCTTGCAACGCTTCTCGCGGCATCGCCCGCGTGGGCGCAGAGTTTCGGGATATTCGGTCAGGACCGGGTCGAGACGACACTGATCGGCGTCGGGAACTACCTTATCCGTGTCGGTCAGTGGGGATTCATCATCTCGATTGTCGTCGCCGGATTCTTTCTCTTTTCCGGATCTCCCCACGGAACCCGCAAGGCGCTTTGGGCGCTGGGTGGAGGGCTTCTGATACTGCTAGCCCGGGAGATCCTGTCGATCATGCAAAATCTGTCGGGCAATCTCGGCATCCTCTTCTGATGAGGGTCGGGCGACACAGGATCTACCGGAATATCGGCAAACGGGAGGAACTGTTTGGATTGGAGATTATCGATGCCTTGCTACTGCTCTTGTTTTTCGGAATTTTCAGCCTGTTCTCAATCCCGCTCACGGCGCGGCTCACCGGCTTTATCGGGACCTACGTCGCGTTGCGGGTTTTTAAGAGGGGAAAGCCGGAACGGTATCTTACGAGCATCGTCGAGTTCCTCCGCTCGCCCAAGCGGTACTCCGCCTTGGGGCGGGACCGGGGGATTCATCCCTACCCTTTTGGAGAAATGAAAGATGGGATTAACCAGGATCAAGGGAAAAAAAATCAGGCTGGGTGACGTATCGGCACTGCTTCCGTACTGGGCCTTCACCGACGATTGCATGGTGCGGGTGGACGGCCGCTTTTCGGCAGGATTTGAGCTTCGCGGGGTAGACATCGAGTGCGTCAGCGATACGCAGCTGGAGTTCCTGCACAACCGGGCAAAATCCTTCCTGGACGCACTGCCGGAGGGACTGGAACTCCAATTCATCTACCGGATCGGCGAGGGGGATGGAGCGTTTCTGGACGCATTACCGACCGTCGGGTCTCCCCCCTCGCTTGCCAAGACCCTGCTGGAGGAAAAGGAGCAACGCCTGCGGCAGGATCCCTCGGTTCGCTCCACCACGCTTTATCTGTTTGTCACCGATGCGGAATCCTTCGCGACCGGCAATCTGTACAGAGGGGTTCGCAAGGTTCTGAAGGCAGCGCTCACGCCTGAAACCATCGAGATCAGTCAACAGGATCATGAACGAAATCTCTCGCGGCTCGAACGGACCTGCTCCCAAATCGCCGCCGGGCTCTCGTCCCTCGGGGTTTCATCGCGGCGGCTTTCCTCGCAAGAGCTTTTCGCTATCGCCTACCGTTTTTTGAACCCGACGAGGTCGCGCCTGCTCCCTGCGCCAGTTGTCTCGGAACGGAGATCTGCATCGACTACGGCAAAAACGCCCTACGTCACCGAGTACACAGCGAGGGAGCAGGTCGCCTTTTCGGGTATCTATGCAACGCCGCACTTCTGCCATCTTGATGGACTCTCCTTCCGGGTGATCAACCTCAAGCTCCTCCCGAAAGAGGAGACCTCGGCGGCGCTGATTCGCGAGCTTCTTGGACTGCCGTTCCCGTGCTGGGTCTCCGTCACGGTTCATTCTCTCAAGGGGAGCGAATTTCTCGCCACACTCAAGCGACGGGAAAATGTGAGCACCGTCCTTACCTCGCTGGCGGGGCACCGCAGAAACCATGAGGCGGAGGCCGAGAAGAGCGACGTCCAGGGTGTTTTGGAAGAGACCTCCGGCGGCGGAGAGCGGCTGTTCGGATTGAGCCTCGCCGTCCTGCTGGCCGAGTCGTCTCCGGAGAAACTGGAGGAACGGTCCCTTCAGGTCTTTCAGGGCTTCTTGAGAATGAACGGCTCCGAGGGGGCCGCCGAGGTATTTACCTACCCCTCGATGGTCCTTTCGTTTCTGCCCGCCAACGGTGGGGCGAATTTCCGAAAACATATCTGCCTGACGAGCAATGTGGCCGGCTTTCTTCCCGTCAATGAGGCCTGGCGGGGAACCAGCAATGCGGTCGCCATCGTCCGGGGAAGACGGGGGGAACTGATACGCCTTGACCACTTTGACCGGTCCCTCGATGCCTTCAACGCGATTCTGATCGGCTCGACCGGTTCCGGAAAGAGTTTCACGACAATTTACCTCCTCAACTCCTTTATGTCCCAGGATGCCGATGTCGTGATCGTCGATGTGGGCGGTTCCTATAAACGCTTCGTGGAGCTTTACGGCGGCGCCTATCTGGAGGTGCAACTGGACGACCGCTACGCCTTCAACCCCTTCTTTCCGAGGAAAGAGGTCTTTGACGAACGGGAGGGGAAATTTCATGAGGCGAGGCTCGGCTTTCTCTCGGTTCTGACCCGCCGGATGGTTGAGGATGCGGGAAAGCCGCTGGGGAAAATCGAGGAGGGGATCATCGACCGGGCCTTGCGGCAGACCTACCGGAGGTGCGAGGCCCCGCTCTTTTCCGATCTTCGGGAAACGCTGGAATCTTTTTGCCAAGACACCGGTGATACCGAGGATATCCGGATCGCCCGGCGTCTCGCCAAGAAACTCTCCCTCTGGACGGAGGGGCGGTATGCCCGGTTGATTAACCGGCCTTCCACGGTCGATGCCGACAACCGCCTCGTCTGTTTCGATCTGAAGGGGCTGGCCGAGTTCAAGGATCTCCAATCGGTCGTGACCATGATTCTTTCGGGACTCGTTTGGAGCACGATCATGCGCTCCAACCGGCGGACGGTCATTGTTTTTGACGAGGTCTGGCAACAACTGGCGGACGGCACCACCGCCAAGTTCATTGAAGAACTCTACCGGACGACGCGAAAATACAACGCCTCCGTCATGTCGGTCT
>CAYYFU010000167.1:0-4258 GCA_964471095.1 uncultured Pseudomonadota bacterium | reverse complement strand
GGCATCCCATCTGCTGAAAATATGCCACCTCATTCAGGACACCGAAGGGGAGGAGATGCAACTGCAATTCCTCCGCGATTCGCAAAAAAGGGAGATTGATTTCGTGGTGGTGAAGAATCGCAAGCCGCTGTTTGCCGTGGAGTGCAAGACCGGCGAAGCGCAGTTAAGCCCCCATATCCCTTATTTTGCGGAGCGGTCCTCCATCCCGAAGTTTTATCAAGTCCATCTTGGAAAAAAAGATGTCGAAATCGCGAAACACCGCGCCCGGATTGTCCCATTGACCCAATTCGCCAAAATCCTCGCCGGATGATCTGTCAGCGATCGGCTACTCGATTAAATGGGGGGATCGCCGGGTTGCAGGACATCATATTTCCTCCTCAATGAGCTGAACCACACGATTCGCCGACCGGACGGCTGATTCAATGGTGGCGGGAAGGCCGGTGTCGGTCCAGTCGCCGGCGAGATACAGATTTTCATACGGGGTTTTTTGGGAAGGACGGAGCCGTTCCACACCGAGCAGGGGGCTAAGGGTCGCCTCCGGCTCCTTCATGACATGGGAACGAAGGAGCCTGGCCTCCCGTGCCTTCGGGAAGACCGATTGCAACTCCTCCAAGGCGATCGTCACCAAATCAGGCCCCGCAATTTTCATTTCTTCTCTTGCACCACTGACGACCAGCGCCAGATAGGAGGGGCCCCCTGGACGAAGGATTCGCCCCTTATTAAACACCCAGTGAACCCGGGTTCCCCAGAGCCCGACAAAATCGGCCGGGACAAAATCCCGATCAAACCAGAGGTTGATCGACGCAATCGGCGACGAGGTCAACTCACGCAGGGAATGAAAAAAAGGATCCTGGTAAAGCAACGCCTCCGGCAGCAGCTTCCGCAGCGCCGTAAAGGGCAAGGCCAGAACCAGCGTCTCCGCGGCAATCCGGCGTCCTCCTTCCAGTTCGATCTCTCGCAATTCCCGGCCGGAAAAATGGAGACGGGTCGCCGCGGTTTTTAAAAAAACATGCCCGCCGTTTTTCTCAATAAATTCCCGCGCCGGCTCCGCATAAAGCTCGGAAAGGCCCACGCGTGAGATTCCGATGCGGGCTCCCTTGCGACCGGAAAAAATCATCTCTTGGAGAACAGGATAAAACTGGGCCGCGGAAGAAATTTTCGGGGAATCATTCAACGCCGCGTAGGCCAACAGATCCCAAAAACGCCGCTGCACCCGCTCTGACTGGCCGAGTTCTCTCATCCATTCCGGGATCGTCTTCCTTTCCAACCCTTGAGTCCCGTTCCTCCGAAGCCTTTGATAGACCCTGAAAAACCCCAGTTTTTCCCGCAAGGAAAGACCGTGAAACGGAATCAACCCGCTGATCAGATGCCAGGGGGCCGGAAGCGGCCAGGCCTGGAGCCTTTGCAGCACTCCCCCCGGTTCCGCAAAAGAGACGGAAAGATTTCCCGGGAGGGCCAGGTCTTGAAGACGTCCGATCTTTTCCAGAAAGCGGAAGGTTTCCCGATAACAGCCCATGAAGATATGCTGACCGTTATCCAGCGTGGAACCGGTCACCGGGTCCTGAAAGGAATAGGCACGTCCTCCCAGCAGGGAACGCTTTTCAAACAGAACAACCTGATGACCCCGCGAGGAAAGTTCGACCCCGGCCGCGAGTCCCGCAAACCCTCCCCCCAGGATGACAATCTCCCTTTTCACGCCCAACGCCACCGCAACCAGGAGCTGACCGTTAGATAGATTTTGAGCCACTTGGAAAGCTTGATTTGCCTCTCCAGGGAAGGGAATTGCTTTCGCTCCAGCCGTTCCAGAATTGTTTGATAAAATCGGCTCATCACCAAGGCGGGGACCACCTGCTTTTTTTCCTCCGGGTTGAGCAACCGATCCGCTTCCGCAAAATATCCCCAGGTCCGGGCCGCTTCAAACCGCATCAGATTGAGATACGGGTCGTTTCGGACCCGATTTTGAAGATCCTCGGGTCGATAGGAAAACCGGGCGAAATCTTCCAGCGGAAGATAAATGCGATCCCGATCCAGATCGCTGCCGATGTCCCGCAGGATATTGGTGAGCTGGAAGGCAGTCCCCAGCAGAACCGCAAAATGCCCCGCCCCTTCCCGCTGCAGACCAAAAATCCGGTTGCAGATCAGCCCAACGACGCCCGCCACATGATAACAATATTTTTCCAGCTCCCCAAAGGTCTCGTATCTCTTTTTATCCAGATCCATCTCGACCCCCTGGAGGAGGTCTTCAAAGAGGAGACGGGGGATTTGGTAATCATGAATCGCCCTCTTGAGTTCCGGCAATAACGGATGACCGTCGGGGATCCGTTCGTCATAACAAGAGTCGAGCCGGACCCGCCAGTCGTCGATCTCCTTTCGGGCCACTTCTCGGGAGAGTGACTGATCCACCGCATCATCCACCAACCGGCTGAAGGCATAGACCGCCATCATCGCCCCCCGCTGCTCCGGTTGCAGAAACAGAAAGGCGGGGTAGAAGTTGGTCCCGCTCTCCCGGGTGATCCGGGCACTTTGTTCGTATGATTTCATGCGCGACCGATCCGGTTTCTGAAAAAGAGCGCGATCAGTTCCTTTTTGGTGAGGGTGGGACGGCCTTGAAAGACGTCAAAATCGACCGCCTCAATCTTTTCCAATATCCGGAGCGGCCCCCCCCACATCAACTGGACTTGCCATCGCAACCGGGCCGGCAGCCCCTCCAACAGGGGACGTCCCTCATAAAAAAGCGACCGGGTCCGCCTGATTTCAAAACGGAGCAGGGAACGCCAGCGGTCGGTCACCCGACCCTTTTCAATCTCGTTTTCCGGGACTCCGAATCGCCTCAAGTCCTCCTGCGGCAGATACACCCGCCCCTTTCTCCAATCGACCGCGATATCCTGCCAGTGATTGACCAGTTGGATCCCGGTGCAGATTTTATCCGACTCGGTCAGGCGTCTTTCCTCGCCAAGGCCAAACAGGTGCAAAACCGCACGACCGATCGGGTTCGCCGAATAGCGGCAATACTCCAGCAGCTCCGCATAGCTCTGATAACGCCGTTTCGTGACATCCCAACGAAACGCGACCAACAGGTCTTCGCAGAGCGACGGAGGGACCGACGTTTCCCGAAACAGACGGACCATCGCCTCAAACAGGGGATGATCCGCTTGCCCCTTCGCCGCCGCCCTCAACCGCTCACCCCACTCCTCAAGTTTTTCCAGACGGTTCGACGTCTCTTCATCGGCAAAATCGTCCGCCGTCCGGGCAAACGCATAAAGGGTGTAGAGGTAACGCTTTTTTTCCCGAGGGACAAACCAACCAACCGGGAAATTTTCGTAATGCCCGCGGGCAATCTTCTCGCAATAGAGGAAGGGATCGGTCATTCGCCGTCTCCGCTTTCGAAATCGCTGAACTGCGTGACCTTCCACAGGCCGTCTCGCTCCCGGACCTTGATCCGGGTCTTTTTAACCATGGGAGAGACCTCCGGCGGCCTGATTTCGACCCGAAAAAGATACTCCGCTTCCGATCCGCTGACCGATCCAGTCAAGAGGGTGGTGGTGATATCGGGACGATGGGTGGAACGAGTGATCGCCTGGCCTTGCGTCAGCTCAAGGCCCTGTCGGATCTTTTCACGCGCCAATCCGTCCGACCATTGTTCAGCCGCCTTGAGATTGGTCTCGACATAGTAAGCCTCCACAAAATTCATGGCGGTCTGTTCCGCCGGTGACACCTTTGCACAGGAGAGAAAAAAGCAAGAAAGAATCAACAGCAGGCAACAATGCCGATGGGCCTTGATCATGATCCCGGCTACTCCAGAATGGCGCGACGGAGGAGGTCGATATCGAGACTGCGCCCCTGGTAAAAATCATCAAACATCTGGCTGGCAGCGGTGTAAAATGCAGATAACAAATCTAGCTGAACGAGCATGAATTGAACATCTTCCAGCTCTTCTCCCTTGACCCCTTGCCCGGCCTCCTCCACCTGAACGCGACAGCGGTTGATCACCCGGATCGAATCCTCAATGCCCCGACGGACACGATCAAAGAATTCCTTGAGCATTTTTCGCGGGTGATCCCGGTGCGCCTCATAAAAATCGCGCCGGTCCCCCTTGACCCAAACCTTCCGAACCAGGCCGGCCTCTTCCAGCATCCGGACATTCACGCTGATGTTCCCCTTGGAAAGTTTCAAGAAATCGGCGATCTGTTCCAGGGAGCGGGGATTTCGGGATAAAAACCGCAGGGGATAAAGCTGCCCCCCGCCGCGGGAGACCAAC
>CAYYFU010000166.1:0-4262 GCA_964471095.1 uncultured Pseudomonadota bacterium | reverse complement strand
ATCTGAGATAGGAGGGTCAAGCCGTGATTGTGGGAGTGATCAAAACGCGAGATATCATCCTTCACCCCCTGGCGGTCTTCGCCATTCAGGGGATGCGGGGATTTTGGCGGGTCCTGCTGGGGGCACTCAGTTGGAGGCACTACGCCTTTATTGAAATTCTCTCTTCCAACGGCATGGGGAAGAGGGGATGATTGCCTTAAGTTCGGGGGAGTCATGTACGAAGGGATTGTCAAAACAAGAGACATCTTGCTTCACCCCTGGCCGATCATCCATATGCGGGGGGCGAAGGGGTATTTCAAAATCCTGGTGCGTGCCTTGAGCCGCCGCCGCTATCGAATGGTCGATCACCTCGAAAAGACCGGTTGGATCAACCTCAGAGAGTTGAAGAAATAATTCCCCCCTTGAGAAAATAACTAACCCATGTATGGATAGGGCCTCTGGGCATTTAGCTCAGTGGTAGAGCGCCTGCTTCACACGCAGGAGGTCGTAGGTCCAATCCCTACAATGCCCACCTATTGTGAAAGTCAGCATCAGAGATCTTGAATCTTCGATCCGCGGATTGCTCCGGACCAAATATGATGACGATTCGGCGAGAATGATCGCGGACGTCATCCTCTTTGGAGAGCTTTGTGGAAGGAGTTCGCACGGCCTGATCCGGCTTTTACCGAACCGATACGGTCCCCTGGATGAGAAACCGAGTCGGGGGCCTGAGCTGTTGATGAAAGGCCGATGCTCGGCATCCATCCTCGGTCACGGCAACCCCGGCATGTTGCTGGCCTCTCTCGCGATGAAAAAGGCAATCGAGATTGCCAAACAGGAAGGGGTGGCGATTGTCGGGACGCAAGGGTCCTTTACCTCCTCGGGATCGTTGACCTACTATGCGGAAAAAATCGCCAAGGAAGATTTGGTCGGTATTCTCATGGCCCAAACCGGCCCCTGCGCCGCAACTTTTAACGGGGCGGAAAAGATCTTTGGCACGAATCCGATCGCCTTTGCCATCCCCGGGGAGACCCCCCTCATTTTTGACATGTCGACAACCGCGATCAGTTACGGAGAGGTTGCGCTCCGGGGCTTTCGAGGAAAGCCGTTGCCGGCCGGCGTGGCCTTGGACGAAGCGGGGGTTGCGACAACGGACCCGGAGAAGGCGCTCCGAGGGGCCTTGCTGCCCTTTATTGATTCCCCGAAAGGGGCCGGGTTGGCGATGATCGTTGAGTTGTTCGCCGGGCTCTTCGCGGGGGCCAGTTTTTGCGGTCGGAACGACGACCAGGGATGGGGTCATCTGTTTTTGGTTTTTTCCCCGACACTGCTGATCGATTTAAACCAATTCAAAGACAAGGTTCGGATTTTCAGCCAAGCGATTCTCAGCCAGAAGGCACGGTCCGGCAAGACCATCCGGCTGCCCGGAGACTCAACCCTCAAAACGAGGGACGAAAACCTGCGTCGAGGGACTGTCGAGGTGGACGAGGCCCTTTACTCCATTTTTTCCGCAACCTAATTCCGGTCCGTCCGATAACCGGGTCATATGAGAGCCGACCTGATTCTGAGAAGTGTCAGCTGCCTGGCCCGGATTGCCTCTGGGGGTGTGGTCCGTTACCCCTTAAGGCAGGTTGCCCGCCGCTGCTTCTTGCAGGCAGGCCGAAGGTCGGCATTGCCGGCCGCCGGGATGCCGGGACTCCGCCGATTTGCCCCCTTTCCACGGGTCCCTAGAGCGTACCTGGGGGGCGCCGCCAGACGTTCCGTCGCCGGCCCCTTCCCGTTTAATCTCGGACCTTGGGAGCGCCAATATCTGTCGGCCAAAAGCAAGGTTGAGGCGGCGATCACAACCGAGCAGGAGAGGCTAGGTCGGTCCCTCCTCTCCTATGAATTGGCAAAAATCCGCCGGCCGTTGTCGGAGCTGGCCAACCGTTATCTCATGGGGGGTCACGACCGGGCTTCACCGGCGGCTAAAGAGGCGGCGCGTCGCGCCTGGGAACAGCTGGGTGCCGATCTGACCAAGGGGGCCGACTGGATGATGCGGCAAGAGCGCCCTCCCGTAAAAACAGATCTGATCGAAGGCTGGCTCGGTTGGCG
This sequence comes from uncultured Pseudomonadota bacterium, assembly GCA_964471095.1. Classification (GTDB taxonomy): domain Bacteria; phylum UBA10199; class UBA10199; order JACPAL01; family JACPAL01; genus CAYYFU01. The sequence continues at coordinate 2,192 of CAYYFU010000166.1, read as the reverse complement.
CCGGTTTCTGGTGGCCGAGTCCAGAAAGCGGGGGAATCTTCCCCTCCATGATCACTCCTTGGCGGACCAACAGAGAATAGTCGGGAGCCTGTTCCTAAGTATCAACGCAAAATGGATCTCGCTCCGTCGTGCCACCCGTGCAATAGCACCCCTGGCCAAAACTGCAACAACGAGCCGGTCGGTTCCGAATCCGATGGAACCGGGCGAATTAGAACTCGCGTTTCACCGACTGGAACGCCAGCACGGGGATTCCATGGCGGTGGCGACGGGGAATACTCCAAGGAAACGGGGCCAATTAAGGGTCGATCCGGCGAGGGCCCCGGGCCAGACCGCCGCCGATGCGATCCGTGCGGCGAGTACGATTGTCGCAGGGTTGAAGGACGAGCAACGGGCGCTGGCGCTGCGGTATATCGGGACAGGTGTGCCGGGGGCCACGAGGCGGCTCACCCGCGAATTGGAGGCGGCGAGGGGGTTTCTCACCGGTCGGCCGATCCTGGATCCGAGGGGCCGCGCCCGTGCGACCGATTGGCTCGCTTTTCGGGAATACGTGGTTGAGGTCCTGAAGGAGTCAACCATCGTGGTCCCCTTGAGAAGGCTGTTGCGTGAGGTCAAAGACCGGCTTTCGGGACTCCTGCTCCGCTAGGACCTGACGAGCCGTCCCTGGATGATCCGGTAACCCAGGGGCAGACAGGAGACAAAGATAATCCCGACGATCACGAATTCGAAGTTTCGTTGCACGACCGGAATATTTCCGAAGAAGTACCCCCCCAGCAGGAAGATCAGGACCCAAAGCAGGGCGCCGGTGATATTGAACATCGCGAAGCGCCGGTAACGCATCACCCCGATCCCGGCGACGAACGGGGCGAAGGTCCGGATGATCGGCATAAAACGGGCGATCACAATCGTCTTGCCGCCATGTCTTTCGTAAAATCTCTGGGTCGCCAAGAGATGTTTTTTATTGAACCACCAGCTTCGCTCTCTATTGAATATCCTCGGTCCAGCCCGGTGGCCGATCGCGTAATTCACGGCATCTCCCGCCACCGCCGCCATGACCAGGATGGAAAACAGCCACGGAAGTTTCAGGACGGTTTGACCGGTTGCGGCGATCGCCCCCAAGGCAAACAGCAGCGAGTCGCCCGGCAGAAACGGCGTGACGACCAGCCCGGTTTCGCAAAAGATAATCAGGAAGATCAACAGATAGATCCAGGGACCGAGGATCCCGATCCATTCGTACAGGTGGGTATCGAGGTGCAGGAATAACTCAAGGAGCGGACTCATCTAAATTCCCGCAACCGTTTGGGTGTAACTGCAAAACGCGCAAGAAGAGATCGGCGGGGGGATCGGTCCCTCGAGGATCTCGACCCCTCTTAAGAAGCGCTTGCGGGCCTGGGCGGGGCTCGTTTGGAGCTGGACTATTTCGATGACAAACGGAAAACCGCTCTTCATCGAAGTCACCTCATCGGGATAATAAAAAAGCAGCAGGCCAAAACCGGCCGTTTTTTTGCCATTCGCCTCCAACAACCAGCTGTAGGCATCCAGCTGTTTCTGATAAGCGGGGTGGGGATCCTTGCCGCGCGGGTCGGAGCTGGTCGTCTTGTGATCGACCGGGACATGAAGACCGTCGTCTAAAATCAGGCATTCGTCCAATTTTCCGTAAAACTGGTAGTTTTCGTCATGATCGAGACGGTATTTTTCCTGAAACGGTTTTTGTAATTTGCCTCGAACCTTCCCCTCCAGGATCGAGGGCAGGGTCCCGGCCTCGCGATGCTGGTCAAAATGCCGTTTCAGGATAGTGTCGAAACGATTCGGCAGTCGCGAGGCGAACCCCTCCGGCCAGGTGATCCCCTTTTTGTATTTGAGCCAGAAACAGCGGGGGCAGTCATCCAAAATGCCGAGACCCGAGTGGGACAAAACAATAGGTTTTTGGTAGCCAGACACGCCGAACTCTTATAAGGGGAATCCGATGAAGAGGACAAGTCGAATTCTGTGGTTGGGGCTGGTGTTGGTCTTTTTTATCGGTTGCGGGGGGCGGGTTCCTTCCCCGCAGACTTCCCAGAGGATCATCAAGAAGCATTTCAAGAAGTACGGCAAGAAGTACCGGGAGACTGATTTTGCCAAGCAGAAGGTCGGAAAGGTAGAGATTGCTTCCATCGAGGATACTCAAAAGAATCTGGCGGCGATCGAGGCATTTA
>CAYYFU010000165.1:0-4342 GCA_964471095.1 uncultured Pseudomonadota bacterium | reverse complement strand
AAGACCCTGCGGGTCTCTTCTTCCGACCAGGCAACGGTGGTGGCAGTTGGTGTCACTTTGAACGAATCGCTTAAGGCCTATGATATTTTACAGAAGGAAGGAATAGCGATCCGCGTCATTGACGCTTATTCGATCAAACCGATCGATGAGGCGACCCTGCGGAAGGCAGCCCGTGAGACCCAGGCGATTCTGGTGGTTGAAGACCACTGGTTCGAAGGGGGACTGGGGGATGCGGTCCTGAACGTCTTTGCCGAAAAACCGATGGTGCCGGTAATCAAACTCGCGGTCCGCCAGATGCCCCGTTCCGGAAAACCCGACGAACTGCTCGACGCCCACGGCCTCTCCGCCGCGCATATTGTCCGAAAGGTGAAGGAACTCTCCTAGGATTCTGTCTTGATCTTCTCTTGTAACACTCGAATATGCGCCGGGGTGGAGTTGCAGCAGCCGCCAAGATATGTAACGCCCAAGGCGGCAAGGCGGGCGCCCCATTTGGCAAATTCCTCCGGGAAGACCGGTCGGGTTGGGATCCCGGCAGCCGGTCGGGCGAGCCAAGGTCCCGGGTCGTAGAGCCGAAACAGGTTGAGGAAGTTGAACGCCTCTTCCGGGTGAAAGCCACAGTTGATGCCGATCACGTCAGCCCCCGCTCCCCGCAGCATTGTGGAGATTAATTCCAGCATCGCCTCCTTTTTCCGGGGGATTCCGCGTGGGAAGCTCATGGAGACGAGCAGCTCACGATCACTCAACTCACGGACCGCCAGGACAGCCGCCTCCGCCTCGATAAGAGAGGTCATTGTTTCCACGAGATAACCGTCCGGTTTCTCTCTCTCCAGGGCCCGCACCTGTTCCTTGAAAAAGCGGCACATCTCCCTTTGGGATATTTTTTTTGTCCTGTCCCCCAGCGGTCCGATCGAGGCAAAGACCTTGGCTCGGCGGCCGGCAGCCCGGTGGGCGATCCGAACTGCGGCGCGGTTCAACTGCTCCAAAAGATTCGCCTTCCGTCTCAGCCGGAGGCGGTTCCCACCGAAGCTGTTCGTGACGATCATCCGGGCGCCCGCATCAAGGTACCTTTTGTGGATCTCGGTGACGAGTAAGGACCGGGTTAAGTTCAGCTCTTCGAGACAGGAGTCAAGGGGTGCCCCATGGGCCAGGAGCATTGTCCCCATCCCCCCATCCATCAAGTTAAAGCTGGATTTTTTGAACATGATCAAATGCCCTCCCCATAAAAATCTCCCCAACCCGGCGGAAGCGCTCCGGTGAATCGGTCACAAAGAATTGATGAGAAGGTGACGAACGGCCAGCCTGGAGCCATTTTTTCTCCTGCAGGATCTTTTGGACCTCCACGGCCGTTGCCTCTGCCGAATCGACCAAGGCCATCCCCGGCAACACCTCCCGGAGCAGCGGTTTTAACAGCGGGTAGTGGGTGCATCCCAGGATTAAGGTGTCCATCCCCCGATCTTGAAGAGGGGAGAGGTAACGCACTGCGGTCAATCGGGTCGGCTCCTCCTGGAGCCATCCCTCTTCGACGAGGGGGACGAAGAGAGGGCAGGCGATGCTCGTGACATCCGCCTGGGGTTTGGCGCGTCGGATCTCTTTCTCATACGCCCCACTTCGGATTGTCCCTTCTGTCCCGATCACCCCAATCCTGAAAGAACGACTCTTCTCCAGCGCTGCCTTGACCCCGGGGGTCACGACACCGATCACCGGAACAGGACATTCCGCCTGGAGCCGGTCGAGCGCAAAGGCGGATGCGGTATTGCAGGCGATGACGACCAGCTTGATTTTCTTTTGGAGAAGAAAGTGGACATTTTCCTGGGAATATTTTTGGACGGTTTCGGGTGATTTCGTTCCGTAAGGGACCCTGGCAGTGTCGCCCAGATAGATCAGTGACTCCTGGGGGAGTCGTTGCTGAAGGGCGCGAAATACGGTCAAACCGCCGATCCCCGAATCAAAAATGCCGATGGGAGAAACGCTTTCCAAGGGAGAGGTTAACGTCTCTTCTTTTTTGAAGAGGCATTCCGCTTCATCATCTGACGGGAGAGGAGGTCCATCTGTCGTTCGAGCTTTTGGACCTTTCTTTCGTAAGCTTGAATCTGATCTCGGGAGGGGATGCTCATCATCTTGAGGGCGTCATGAACGTTTTGCCGGAGGATTCGGCTCACGAATCCTTTGGCCTGCAAACGCCGTAGGGCATCTTCGATCACTTCACGGAGCATAACGGGGGCAAATCTGACCCCAAGGGTGCCGGGTTGTCAATCCGAAAAAATGCCTTTACTTGACGCCTGTTTGTTCCTGGCCTAAACAATTTTCAGGATGTCGGAAAAATGGGCACGGTTGAAAGAGGTTGTGACCGGGATGGAATCGGTTTTGGTCGCTTATTCCGGCGGGGCGGACTCCGCCTTGGTCGCCAAGGTGGCCTTTGACCTGTTGGGAGACCGGGCCGTGGCTGTCACTGCCCGTTCTCCCTCCTTTCCCTCCTATGAATGGGAGCAGTCCTGTCGGGTTGCCCGGGAGATCGGGATCCGGCATCTCTCGGTGGAGACCCACGAGCTGGAAAATCCTGCCTACCGTGCGAATCAGGGGGACCGTTGCTACTTCTGCAAATCGGAACTTTATGCCATCTTGCACCCCAAGGCAGAAGAGCTCGGTTTAACAACGATTGTTAACGGAACTCATCGGGATGATCTGGCCGATATTCGACCGGGATTGAAGGCGGCCGCAGAACAGCGGATTCGGAGTCCGCTCGTTGAGGTCGGTCTTGGCAAGGAGGAGATTCGCGAGCTCTCCCGTCAGCTCGGTCTTTCGACCTGGAACAAACCGAGCCTTGCCTGTCTCGCCTCGCGGCTCCCGATCGGGACGGAGGTTTCACGGGAGCGACTCCAGCGGATCGATCGTGTTGAATCGGGGTTGGCAGGCTTGGGGTTCAAGACCTTTCGGGTCCGTTGCCATGAGCCGATTGCCCGGATTGAGGTTGGTCCGGAGGAATTTTCACTGCTGTTAGATCCGGAGATTCGCCAAAGGATCACGAAACTTTGTCATGAGAACGGTTTTTCTTATGCCGCGCTGGATCTGGAAGGTTACCGCTACGGTAATTTAAGCCAAATTCATTTATGATCCTCGGGATTCCACGCGAAACAAAGGAGCATGAGTACCGCGTTGCGATGACGCCGGTTGGGGTCCGGGAGATCGTTCGCGCCGGCCACACCGTTTTGGTGGAAAGGGGGGCGGGGGTCGGTGCCGGCTGGAAGGATCCGCTTTATCGGGGGGCGGGGGGACGCCTGGTCGCCCGTCAGGAGCTGTTTCGAACGTCAGAGCTGATCGTCAAGGTCAAGGAGCCGCAGCCGCCCGAATTTAACCTGCTTCGGGAGGGGCAGATTCTTTTTACCTATCTCCATCTGGCCGGCACTCCGCCACTGATCAAGATCCTCCTCCGTCGCAAAATCATCGGTATCGCCTACGAAACCGTCCAGACGGATGAAGGTGAATTGCCGCTGTTGGCCCCGATGAGTGAGATTGCCGGAAAACTGGCCGCGCTGATGGGGGCGAATTACCTCCGCAAGGATCTTGGCGGAAAGGGGAGGCTCCTCTCCGGGGTTTTGGGGAAAGACCGGGGGCATGTAACGATCATCGGGGCGGGACATGTCGGGACGGAGGCGGCCATCGTTGCCTATGGCTTGGGGGCGAGGATCACGGTGTTGGATCTCGATCCAAGAAAGTTACAGGGATTGCAGGCAAAGATACCGGATCGGTTCGAGACCGCCCTTTCCACACCCGAATCCCTCAACAGGGTTCTTGGCAAGACCGATCTCCTGATTGGCGCGGTGCTGGTGGCGGGACGGCGGGCGCCGTGTGTCGTGACGACTGAGATGATTCGCGGGATGGAGCCGGGCTCGGTCATTGTCGATGTCTCGATCGACCAGGGGGGGTGTGTGCAGGGGATCCGGGCGACGACCCACCGTCATCCGATTTATCCAAAATACGGTGTCATTCATAACGCCGTGGCCAATATGCCCTCGCTGGTCCCCCGAACCGCCTCCGAGGCGCTTTCCCGGGCGACCTTCCCTTATGTCAAGAAGCTTGCCGATTTGGGTTATGCGCGGGCGATCGCCGAGGACCCCGCGCTCCGCAAGGGGGTCAATGTCGATCGTGGTGAAATTCTGTTACCGGCCCTTGAAGTTTTTGGTAGAGTGACTTAAACGAGAAGCTTGCAGGGCGTGTAGCTCAGCGGTAGAGCACCTCGTTTACACCGAGGGGGTCACAGGTTCGATCCCTGTCGCGCCCACGTCATTCTGGGGACGTAGATCAATTGGTTAGATCGTCGCCCTGTCACGGCGAAGGTTGCGGG
>CAYYFU010000164.1:0-4369 GCA_964471095.1 uncultured Pseudomonadota bacterium | reverse complement strand
CAAAATTATAAGCCGTTGAAATAAAACAACTTTTTATAGTTTGAAAAATTAAAGTGGTTCTCATATTGATAAATTTCTCATATTGAGAGGATCAAAATGATAAAAAAAGGTCGTCGCCATTATCGGCTGATTGCCCTAATTGAGGCCCAATCGGGGACCCCATTTGAAAAGAAGGTCTGGAAGGGACTGCTGGAGATCCCGCCGGGTCATGTCAGGACCTACCAGTGGTTGGCAAAAAAAATCGGCCATCCCAAGGCGGCCCGCGCGGTCGGCAATGCGTTAAAAAAGAATCCCCTCGCCCCAATGGTCCCCTGCCATCGGGTGATCGCCTCCAACGGGATCGGCGGTTACGCCGGCGGCGTCACGAAAAAACGGCGGTTGCTGGAACGGGAGGGGGTTTATCTTTGAGGAAAAGGTATGTATTTTTATATGGCTTTTTTGATGAGAAGGGGTAGAATATGTCAATGAAGGCGTCGTTTGAATGGGATGAGGAGAAGGGTCGCCTCAATCAGTCGAAACACGGGGTTTCTTTCGAGCAGGCGCAATACGCTTTCCGGGATCCTCGGCGTCTGATTGTGAAGGATGTGGGTCATAGTGATTTGGAGGAGCGTTATTACTGTGTCGGTCGAGTTGGTGAGGGCGTCATGACAGTCCGATTTGCCTATCGGAAGCGGAGAATACGCATTTTCGGAGCGGGGTATTGGAGAAAGGGGAGGGCGATTTATGAGAAAGAAAATAAATTACACCGATGAACCGATGGGTGAGCTGCGGGTCGTAAAGGACTTTCTTCCGCCTCCCGATGAGCTGATTTTAAAAAAGGACAACACGAAGGTCACCATATCCTTGAGCCGGGCGAGCATCGATTTTTTTAAACAAAAAGCCAGGGAGCAGCATACCCAATACCAGAAGATGATCCGGCGGCTCATTGACCTGTACGCCGCCCATTATTCATGAGGGGAGTCGGGCCAGACGGTATGACGCAAAAACGGCGTTTACTGGAGAGAGAAGGGGTTTATCTTTGGAAAGGGTGAAGGCCGCGAGAGGTTCTTAGCCTTCCATGCTCGATTGGTGGTAAAACGTCAGTCCACTTGCGAGGCTTACCATGGCGATGGTGAGAAGTTTCAGGAATGGGGATGGTGTTTTGATTTTCTTTGCGAATTGAGAGAAAAATCTTAATCCCGCTAAAAAGGCCTTTCCTACGTCTCTATCTTTTTCCGCCAGATCTCCCGCGAGTTGGGCCAGGCGTCGATAGCTGCTGATTTCGTCCCCGACCGACCGAAGAACTCCATCCATCTTCGCGACATCCCCCTGATTCCAGAGTCCGGTCGCTTCCTCAACGGCCTGAATCCAGGCGAGTATTCTTGCCTGCAATCTTATCTCAATGTGTGATTGCCCGATCCCATCCAAGGAATTTTTTAAGAGACCTGCGCGGTATTGTGCCTGGACAAGTAGAATAAGGTCACGGCCTCCCATCGATCCAAAGGGGCGACGTGTCACATGAAATGGAAGCCCCAGCTTGCCAAGATCGGTCACAGCAAAGCCCCAGGCTCGGCTTCGTTGCTTATCCAAAAGCTGGCATATTGATTCGATCCCACTCGCAGGCCCGGCGGTAAGTGCCGAGGCGATTCTGGCTGCGGCATCGTAGTTTGGTGTCACTTTTGGCATACTCATTGCTATGACCGGCCGAACACCGAGAGAGTTGCGGATTTTTTTATCCTGTTTATCACCCCCTCGATCACGGGGCCTTTTCGCCAAAATGTTTCTTTGAGACTTTTGGCACAACAGCATGTAAAACCAGCACAACCGGAAAGTGAATGACATGATATAGCTTACGGTAAGATATATCTTGACAGAACACTTCATGATTGATATCCTGCGTGTCAATCGATGGCAAACCTACTTAAAGGAAAAAGTGAAATAAGCGTTTCCAGACTGCTCGGTTTGGATTCAAGAAATGCTGCGGATCAAAGGTTTCTTGAGTTCAAGGACATCTTGGTTGGATTGAGAGAGGTCATGGTTGAGAAGGGGATCAGCATGAATGAGCTCTCCCGAAGGATGAAGATATCTCGCCAGGCGGTCTACGAGAAATTTTCGGGCAAGAACACCTCCATGGAATGGATCCAGCGGGCCTGCCTTGCCCTGGGGGTCGGCATACGGGTAAAGTACATGGATCAAAAGGCGGAGCGGGTACATTGAGCGAGGGGGATTTTCACCCCCGCAGTTTCCTGACTGCCTTGGTGACTGCCGCGACCACGTAGTCAATCTCTTCCGCGGTATTGAATCGTCCGATCCCGAACCGGATTGAAGAACGGGCCCGCTCTTCTCCGACCCCCAGGGCCTTGATCACAAAGGAAGGCTCCAGCGATCCGCTGGCGCAGGCGGAACCGGACGAAAGGGCGATGTCAGCAAGTTGACCCAAGAGGAGGTCGGCCCGGATCGGCATAAAACTTAAGTTCAGATTTCCTGCCAGCCGTTCGGTCGGATGACCGGTCAGATAAATATCATCCAAGGCTGGAGTGAGTTGACCGCGCAGCTTGTCTCGCAGTCGGGGTAACTGTTTTGATTCCTGATCCCTCTCTTGGCCGGCGATCTCAAAGGCGGCTCCCATCCCGACGATATTCGGGACCGCGAGGGTGCCGGGGCGCATCCCTCCCTCATGGGTTCCGCCGTGAAGAATTGGTTCGAGGCGAACTCGGGGGTTCTTACTCCGGAGATAGAGCGCCCCGATCCCTTTCGGTCCGTAGACCTTGTGGGCTGACATCGACATCAGATCAATCCCCATCATTTCAACATCCAGCGGAATCTTGCCGCAGGCCTGGGCGGCGTCGACGTGAAAGAGGGCCCCCTTTTCCTTGGCGATCTTTCCGATCTCGGCAATGGGGTGGAGCGTGCCGATTTCGTTATGGGCCGCGAGGAGGGAGATCAAAATTGTCTTGTCGGTGATTGATTTCTTTAAGTCGTCAAGATTGACACAACCGGCGGAATCGACCGGGAGATAGGTCACACGAAAGCCTTTCTTTTCCAGAGAGCGACAAGGCTCGAGTGTCGCCCGATGTTCCGTAACACAGGTGATCAGATGGTTCCCTTTTTCGGGGTAATATGCGGCGATCCCCTTGATCGCCAAGTTGATCGCCTCGGTGGTGCCGCTCGTCCAGAGGATCTCTTTAGGTGCCGATCCGATCAGGTTGGCGACCTGTTCGCGCGCTTTTTTGACCGCCTCCTCCGCCCGCCACCCGAACGGGTGGGTTCCGGATGCGGGGTTCCCGAAATGCTCGGTAAAGTAGGGGAGCATCGCCTCCAGAACGCGCGGGTCCACTGGGGTGGTGGCGTGGTTGTCGAGATAAATGGGGAGCTTGACCGGCACGAGCCAAGGCTAGGCCAGATCTCTGCGGTCCGCAAGTCGCAACTCCTCTTGACGCCAGACCTCCAAAGACCTATATTAGGGTCGTCCTGAATAGGAGGCCTTATGGAGAAGACCCTCTCGCTTTCGGAGGCGAAGATGAAGCTGAACCGCCTCGTGGAGGATGTCAGTTCCCGCGACGACGAGTTTCTGATCACCAAAAACGGCAGTCCGGTGGCCGCCCTGGTGCCGGCCCTCCTCTACGAGGGCTGGAAGGAAACTGAGGCGATCAAGGCCGATCGGGAATTCGTCAAGGAGATTAAGAAAGGGGTTGCCCGCCTCAAAAAAGGGGGAAAACGCTACACGTTTGAAGGGGTGTTCAAAGAGCCGCTTAAATGATCTTCCGGATCGATATGGACGGGGAGACCCGGGTTCTTGTCAGCCACATGCCTCCGTCCCGAAGGCAGAAAATCAAGGAGGCGTTGCGGGCGGTCGCCGGCGATCCCGCGCAGGGAAAACCGCTTCAGGAAGACCTGGCGGGTCTTTACAGTCTTCGTGTCGGTTCCCTTCGGATCATCTATTCGGTGGATGCCACACACCGGGTTGTCCATGTCGTGACGATTGGTCCCCGCCGAACCATCTACGAGGAGCTGGAGAGGGAATTAAAGTCCCGGAAATAGCCGGCGCTACTTGGCGAGTTTGGCCAGTTCGCCGCGCTCGTTCAGCTCGGTGACGATGTCGCACCCGCCGACAAACTCGCCGTTGATGAAGATCTGCGGGACGGTCGGCCATTTCGTATAGGTCTCCAGCGCATCCCAGAGCGGCTCATCGGAGAGGACGTCCACCGCCGCGATCGGCTGGTTCAAGGTCTTTAACACCTGCACCGCCTGATTCGAGAAGCCGCAGCGCGGCGCCTCCGGCGTCCCCTTCATGAAGATGACGATCTTGTTCGCCTTGACGATCTCACCGATTTTTTTCTGCAAGTCTTCCATAAGAACAATCTCCTTTCCTTAATCTCCCCCTCTTAAG
>CAYYFU010000163.1:0-4424 GCA_964471095.1 uncultured Pseudomonadota bacterium | reverse complement strand
ATTCATTATGCAGGATCCCCCTCTTACGATAAGAGGGGGCTAAAGAGGACCTCCTCTTGGTGTAAGAGGAGGAATTGAAGGTCGCGAAGTCAGTGGTGGAGGAGTTATTCCTCGGTCCCGTCTTCCCCAATGATGCCGTACTTCTTGAGCAGATTGCGGATATGCTTTCGGTCGATCCCCGCCTCGCGGGCGGTCTTGGAGATGTTGTAGTTGTTTCTGCGCAGCAGCGCGGCCAGATAATCCCGCTCAAACCCTTCCACCACTTTTTGTTTGGCCTCTTTGAACGGGAGCTTCAAGTCCATCGAGGACATCCGCTCGGTCGCCTCCTCCTCGTCCCGTTCCATCTCCTGGAAGATATAGGAGATCTGCTGACCGGAGATCGTGTTCCCTTCCGCCAGCGGCACGACCCGTTCCAGGACGTTGATCAATTCACGGACGTTCCCGGGCCATTGATAACGGGTCAGCATCTTCAAGGCGTCATCCTCCACCCGGCTGACCTTCAGCTTGCCGTCCGGCAGCTGATTGAATTTACCGGAGGCGAGAAATCGTTCGATCAAAAAAGGGATATCATCCGGTCGTTCCCGGAGCGGCGGGACATGGATCTTCACGACGGAGAGCCGATAATACAAATCTTCCCGAAATCGTCCCTCCGCAACCTCTTTTCGCAAATTTCGGTTGGTCGCGCAGATCACGCGGACATCGATCGGGGACGATTCGTTGGACCCGACCTTCTTGATTTCACGCTGCTCCAGGGCGCGCAGCAGTTTCGGTTGGAGGTCCAGCGAGAGCTCGCCGATTTCGTCCAAAAAGATCGTCCCGCCGTTCGCCTCTTCAAACGCCCCGCGGCGGGTGGCGATCGCGCCGGTAAAAGAGCCCTTCAAATGGCCGAACAGCTCGCTCTCGATCAGGTTTTCAGCAACGCCGCCGCAATCAAAGACCGCAAACGACTTGATTTTCCGGGGGCTGTTCTCGTGAATCGCTCGCGCCACCACCTCTTTCCCCGAACCGGTTTCCCCTTCAATAATCACGGTCGCGTTGGTCGGGGAGATTTTTTCCAAGACACTGAAAATCTGCCGCATGTTTCGGGAACGCCCGGCCAACGGCCCAAATTCATTTTTTGTGGAAGGCTCAATTTTCACCTTTTCGTCAAAGGCCGAGAATTCGATCCGGGTGTTTCCCAGACGGATTACGTCGCCGGGAGAGAGGTAGGCCTCCTTGACCCGGATATCATTGATAAAGGTCCCGTTGGTGCTCTCCAGATCCCGCAGCAGATAACTGTCCTCGGCCGCCACAATTTCCAGATGGTTTCGGGAGACCGTTTTATCCTCAACCATCAAATCGTTGGTTTCCCGTTTCCCGATCCGGATCGTTTTGCCGGAGAGGTCCATTTTCTTTCCCTTGCTGGGCCCCTCCACAACGGTCAGCCGGCATTTTCGCTGGAAGATAATGTCCTTTTGTTCCTCCAGGCCCAGGAGTTGTGTGTCTCGTTCCATCACCGGTTTTTCTTCCATAAGATTCTCCTTTTAGCTCGTCGTAGCCTTTTGCGAAGGCGGCTTAATCCTTCTCAAGCGTTACGTTGTATTTTTTGCTCTCTGAGTCGCGAAGATCAAACGAGGTCTCCCAGGCCCGATAACCATCCAGTTGCAGTTTGATCGTATGGGTCCGGTCCCGCGGGACCTTGCGGATTGTGACCGGCGTCTTTGGGGCAATCAGTTCGCCGTCAAAATAGATGTTGGCCCGTGGCGGGATTGAATTGAAGCTGACTTCTCCGTAAAGCCCCCCCAGGCGGATCATTCCGAGGTTCCGATTTTCTCCGGCTCGCAACGTCACGTTCCCGCTGTATTTCAGATACCCCTCCTTGGCGATCAACACCTTGACCGTTTCCGCCGCCAGATCGCTGATCGTCACCGGGGTGGTCCCTTTAAACTCGGAGTTCACATACACGTCGGCACCGGAGGGATCCGAATCAACCTGAAGCCTCGCGGCTCCTCCCACCGATGGTTCCTCAACGACCCGCTCCGGCTTGGGTTCCGGTTTGACCGGTTTTACCGGGGCCGGTTTCGGGACCGGCTTGGCCGCCTCTTTCTCCTTGGGAGGGGGGAGGGGCTGAGGCGGGGGAGTCGGAAGATGGGTCAACACCGCCGCCAGCTTGACCGGTTCCAGATCCCTGACCTCGACCGATCCGGACCAGTCGGAGTGTCCCGGCAGAGAGAGGCGGATCTGATACGTTTTGGGGATCTCCAGATTTTCGATCCGGTTCGGCGTGACGAGACCGGTTTCCTTGTTGTCGACCAGGATCTTGGCGCCGGCCGGGGCGGATCCGATCTCGATCATTCCCAGCGGGAGGGGGGCCAGCGTCTCACTGATCAGAATCGGTTCGGTGCTGGTCAAGGCAATGCTTCGAGTCGCCTCCCGGTATTTTTCCTTCTGGAGGCGGATTTCATAATCTTGACCCAAGGACAGTCTTTCCAGCCGTGCCGGGGTCAAGAGACCGGTGTCGCGATTGTTCAACAGGATACGTGCCCCTTGCGGACTGGAGCTCACCTGAAAGGTTCCCGTATCGATGGCCGGTTCGCTCACCGGGGGAAGCGGTTTCACCGCTTCTTCCCTGGGTTCGGTGAGAAAGGTGCGGTAGCCGAGATAGCCACCGATGAGGGCTGCCAGGAGGATTCCGGCGGCCACCAGCGGACGGGTCATCCGCCTCATGGCCGGGAGGACATGGACCCCGGAGACCGCCGTTTTTTGGGTGATGGCACCGGTCGGCGGCGCCGTCCCATGGACGACGATATTCTCCTTGCCCGCCTGTGCCACCATGACCGATCGGGTCCGTTCGTCGATCGGAGGGATCGCCTCGTGTCGCTTCATTTCCCGTTCAAAGAGGCGGGAAACGAGGTTGGCGAGTTGACGCGGAGAGAAATCGATATAGGAGGAATAGAGAAATTTGGTCAGATCGAGCTGAAAATCGCCGACACTCTGATAACGGTCTTTTGAGTTATAGGCGAGCGCCTTGGCGAGAATCCCCTTCAACGGACCGGGGATATGGGCCGGGAGCATCATCGTATTGACGCGTGTGGTTCGGATCTGGTTCAGCACTTCAAACTGGGTTTCTCCGGAGAAGAGTTTTTCCCCGGTCAGCATCTCGTACAAAACAACCCCGGCCGAAAAAATATCGGTCCGGTGATCCAGCGGCTTGCCCAACGCCTGTTCCGGGGACATATAGGCGATCTTTCCTTTGAGAATCCCCGCCATCGTGTGAGAGACATTCATCGCCGCCTTGGCGATCCCGAAATCGACAATCTTCACTTCGCCTTCATAAGAAATCAGGATGTTTTGCGGGCTGACATCCCGATGCACGATGTTCAAGGGGTTCCCCTGGCTGTCGGTTTTGCGGTGGGCGTAATCGAGCCCTTTGCAGATCTCACTCGCGACATAGACCGCGATCTCTTCGGTGACCTTTTCCCCTTTTTGCGAAAGACGATGGATGACCTCCCGAAGATTCGTGCCGCTGATATATTCCATGGAGATAAAGTAGTCTTCGCCGACCTTCCCCAGATCGTAGACCTGCACGATATTGGCGTGAGAGAGGAGGACGGTGAGTTTCGCCTCGTCAATCAGCATGCTGATGAATTCCTTGTCGGCCGCGCAGTGGGGAAGGATCCGTTTGATGGCCAGAAGTTTTTCAAAACCATCGACCCCGTAGGTCTTGGCCTTGTAAATCTCCGCCATCCCCCCGACGGCAAGTTTGTCGAGGAGGACATACCGGCCAAACGGCTTTGGTTCAAAAAGCGCGGCTTCTACTGCCATAGCGTCATTCCAATAATCAGGATCGTCGCCCCCAAGATCATTCCGAGAATCAGGACATAGGTCAAAATGACGAGGGGACGGGGACGTCCGGTCTTTTCCAAAATGCCCCAAAGGACCAGGAGCCTTTCCGACAGGGTCAGGCTCTTTTCCTCCTCCTCTTCCGACCCGAGACCGGTCGCCTTTCGGAGGGTCGGTTTTCCGGCGAGCAGGGTCGGGGTCCGACCGCCTGAGGCGTTCATTCCGAGAACCCGTTTCCAGAGGGAAGGTTTTTCAAATTTGTCTTTTTCTTTTTGTTCCTGCTCCTGCCGGCGGCGCCCCTTGTCGTCACCGGTCTGCTGGACTCGGTACAGATTCGGATCGGTTCGGTCGATTCGGTCGAGTGGCATCTTTGACTCCTGGGGTTTTTATTCCCACCCCACTGGGACTTTAGTCACCATTGTAAGGGATTCACCTGATTGAATCAACGGTAGTTTATCGTGAGATCCAGGAATGGGCCAATTCCCTCAATAAACCAACGAGAAAGGTGTCGATCGCGATCAGCAGGGCGAAGACCAGCAGGGGGGAAAAATCGATGCCAGAACGGTATAGCAGCCCAATGGGAAGAAGCCTCCGGGTGGGGC
>CAYYFU010000162.1:2400-4425 GCA_964471095.1 uncultured Pseudomonadota bacterium | reverse complement strand
TTACAAATATCCATTGATGGCCCGTCTGCCGCCATTCATGATCGCGTGCGGGCGCTGGAAGGGGCGTTTGAGAAGAGCATTCGATTTGCCAGGTTCGTCGGCGAACTTGGTATCCCCTTTTTTGTCAACCTCACGGTCAATGAAAAAAATTATTCCCATGTCTATGATACCTGTGCACTGGCCCACGAGCTCGGTGCGAGCTACGTCAGCATCGCACTCGTCAAACCGCATGGAAGGGGAAGACCCGTTGAAGAATCAGAGATTGTCTTCACGGAAGTTGGCAGGCAATTTCTGAAGGCGAAGAGAGATTTTGAGCCGGAACTCACTGTGAATTTTACCGATCCCCTGGCTCATATTTTTGACGTCTCTCGTCTTCAAGCGGGTGATCAGATTATGAGTTGTGGCGCTGGTGCCGGATCCTTGCATGTGCAGTGTGACGGCAATATTCTTCTTTGTACCAGTTGCAGTGAATCTCTGGGAAATATCGAATCGTTGGGATCTCGCCTTGCCGAAACCGTAGAGGGGGACCACCGACTTGGTTGTATTCTTGAACGGGAACCGCAGGGCGGCCTCGAGGGTGTCTGCGGCATCTGTGAATTCAATCATCAATGTGGGGGGTGCCGCTGCCGCGCCAGCGTTGAATCGGGATTTCTGGGACCCGATCCCTTGTGTCCCAAAGCGCAGCAAGCCATTCCGCAGGAAACGATTGATGCCCGTGTTGATAAAATTTTGGTTGAACTTACTCTATCTCATGCCCGCCTTCCCTCTCAATTCAGGTCCTGGTTTGAGGAAATGGTTCGGGAGCGTACCGCAAGAGGAGCGGATGTAAATGATCCGAGAATTGTCCGTTGGGTTCATGATCTCGATTTCGGAGAGGGACTCTTTGCGACTGGACCTCTTGGGCAGAGGGATCTTGTTATCCTAAAAGATTGGATACGCGCAGGCGCCTTGCCGTTGGATCTCTCCGGTTGTCATCTCCTTGACATCGGTCCAGGCCTCGGAAGAGAGCCCCTGGTCCTGGCCAAGATGGGGGCGGCCGTCGACATTTGCGAGGAGTGCGACAATCATCGCGAAGCGATTGAATACATGGCCGGGCAGTTTAATATCGAAGTGCGGTCCATGGGAAGGACGCTCTATGAGCTTCGCAATGGCCCGTCAGGCGATTACGATATCATCTATTGTTGCGGCGTCTTGACACATCTCACCGACATGGTTGTCGGTTTGAGGATCTTGTTCAATTTGCTTAAAGATGGTGGCAAATTTTTTTTGGAGACGCAGACGAGCTATGCGCCGAACGGAGATGACGAGTTTGTTGGAGACGCTCGTGAGGGTCTGGTTTGGATGAACCCCGGCCGCTTGACATTGCTGGACATGTTGCGAATGGTCGGATTTGAGGACACGAGGATTATCAATTTCGATGGAAACCGCCGAATAGAGCTGCTCGCCACACGGAAAAAATGGCTACCTCTAACCATTCGAGCGGGGTTGTCTTACCCCGACGTCAAATAAGTTGCCTATTTCGTGATTTTTATTCTTTTGTCGATTCGTACGCCAGGTGATCCTCGAACGTACTCATGTTGTTCGGCTCGGACGTATTCGTGAGGGACACCGAGTCTGTATTCGTGGGCACGGCCTCGGACATATTCGTGTGGCTCTCCCACACTAGGCCGTTTGATCCGGCCGGTCTTCGTTACTTTAACTGGCATTGGCAGACCCTCCTTCTTCTATGATAGTGTATCCAGCAGCTAATGAAGATTATAGCGGATTATGGCAGCCGGACAAGAACAATCTTTTTATCATCAGAACTTCACAGACCGCAGCTTCTCGGGGGGATCGGAAAATTTCCGAAGTGCGCCTTTGAACAACGGTGAAGCCACAATGTTCAAAGAAGGGAATACTGCCGGCCTCCTCGACGGTGAAGAGGGAAAGGACCGATTTCTGGAGATCAGAAGCTGTTTGTTCCAAGTGTCGGATGATCGCACGGCCGACTCCTCGTCGTCTGAAGGCAGGGTCGGTGGCTAATTG
>CAYYFU010000162.1:0-2390 GCA_964471095.1 uncultured Pseudomonadota bacterium | reverse complement strand
GTGGCACCGACGATACGACCCTTCGCAATTGCCACAACGTAACTCAAGTCCGGTGACCTTTGAGAGGCATCTCTCACCGCTTGCGGCATTGGCGCGTAAATGTGTCGCAAACTGGCAAAGGCATTGTCGATCAATCGCCTTATTTCCGCCATATCACGATCCGTTGCGGCCCGAACGGAGATTCTTGCTTGTCGCATCCTAAAAAATGCCAACACTCCCCCAAGGGTGGCAACAACTCCTAAAACGAGGAGGCTCGGGGCTAGACTGGCTTCCATGAAAAATCGGGCACCTGGGTTCCCCATCGGGTCAAGGTCGCCATAGGTTTGGGAAGTTGGCAAGTAGGGAATTTGCGGGAGGCGGGCAGTCGGGGGTGGATATCGGACAGTCATAATATGGCTGATTATCGGTGGATCAGGAGAAAAGTTGCTAAAAATTGGTATGGTTCGAATCTTTGTCAAAGAGGATTTCCACGAGAGAACGATCGATCAGAATTCCGGTCTCCGGGTCATGGATTCTCACGTGCATCCGGGAGGCCCGGAAAAGGAGACCGCCGCAAAGGAGAATCGCGAGCAAAGTGAGAAGCGAGAGTCTTCGTATCCGCCGCTCCCAATCGCCGCCGAGCAACCGGTCAATGCAGCGTTCGAACGTTCTTTCCAGGCGATTCATGGTCTCTCCCTCCTGATAGAACCCAGATCCTGCTCGGCGAGATCCAGCAGTTCCTCGGGGTAGATCGGTTTTGATCCAGTGCTGGAGGCGATTCCGAAGGAGAGGGATAGCGAGCAGGGTTTGCCCTCAACGGCGAATCCGGCAGTGGCGGCGTTTTCTTGCAGACGACGCTCGATCCCACGGGCTCCGGTGGCACCGGTCTCCGGAAGTGCGACCACGATCTTGCTGCCGAGAAAGACTGAGGAAAAATCCATCACCCTCAACTGACGCTGAAGGAACAGATTGACCCTTTCCATGAGACGCAACAGGTCACTTGGCTCGAGTGATCGGACCAGTCGATCGTACTGGTCCACTTCGAAGACCAGGAGCGAGAGTTCCTGCCGGTAACGGATGGTTCTTTCCGACTCCATGTGCAAGCGGCGATAAAAATCTTCGAGGCTGCTGAACTGAAGGATGTAGAGGGCAAAAAAGACTCCCTTTTTATCCATGAGTTCCTTAAAGGTGCCTTTTTCCGCAATCCGACCGCCTTGAAGCACGATGATCTGGTCGAATGACTTGATGGTCGAGAGGCGGTGGGCGACAAAGACGATCGTCATTTTCTTTTGGCAGCGGTGAATCATCTCCTGGATGAGAAACTCGCTTTCTGCGTCCAGTGCGCTGGTTGCCTCATCGAGAATCAGGATCTTCGGATTCATCAACAGGGCCCGGGCGATGGCGATTCTCTGTCGCTGACCGCCGGACAGATTTTCTCCCGCGCGCTCCAGGAGCGTATCGTACCCTTGGGGGAGTCTCTGGATGAAATCGTGGGCGCCGGCGAGTTTGGCGGCTTCGACCATTTCCTTCTCGGAGGCGGCGGGGCGTCCGTAAAGGAGGTTTTCACGAACCTTGCCGGCAAACAGGGAAACCTCCTGGAAGACGACACCGATCTGGCCGCGCATCGGGCGCAGGGTGACTTCCCGGATGTTGCGGCCATCGATCTGGATGATGCCGGCCGACGGTTCATAGAAACGAAGCAGCAGGCTGAAAATCGTCGACTTTCCGGTGCCGCTTTCTCCAACGATCGCCAGCGTCGTTTGCGGAGAGACCTCGATCGACAGGTCTTGAAGGACCGGTCTCGTCGGTTCGTAGGAGAAGGAAACCCTCTCAAAGCGGATCTTTCCTTGCGGAGCCGTCTCTTCGGCCGCTCTCTCCGCCGGAAGCTGAGAATGCGCTTCTTCCGGGAGCCGGAAGAGATCATCGATCCGTTTCAAGGAAACGTTTCCCACCTTAAGCTGGGTGTAGAGACCCGCCAGCTGCCGGATCGGCTCCTCCATGAGGGGAAGATAAATGCCGAGGGCGACCGCCTGACCGATCGTGATCTTTTCACTGATCACCTCATAGCCGATGAACCAGAGAACAAAGGTCCCCCAGATCTGGAGGGTGATAGAATTGGTGAACGCCGAGACGATGGAAATAACCCTTGCCTTGATCCCAAGGCGGGTCCGGCCAAGCAGGAGATCGCGAAACCGTTCCGACTCGAAATTTTCCCGGGAGAAGGCCTTGATCGTTCTCAAGTTACCGAGTCTCTCCTGAAGGCCGTCATAAACGGAGGATTCCAGCTTTTGTGTCTTCGCCTGAAGTTCGGTGAGTCGGCCGGAGTAAAAGTGGGTCTCCGCTGCATGAAGGGGGATGGAGGCAAGGGCCAGGAACGTCAAGAGAGGGTCGATCGTGATAAGAATCGTCAT
>CAYYFU010000161.1:0-4425 GCA_964471095.1 uncultured Pseudomonadota bacterium | reverse complement strand
TTGAGGATCCTGGATCCCGTCACAGCACAAAATTGACTCCTCTCTGGTTAATTCCTCAATCGGGACGTAGGGATACGGCCCAGTCTCCGCAATGACCCCCTGATGAGAGGCGGTTGACGCAAAATAGGCGCCCGGTTTTTCAGCAACCGGGATCTGTCGCTGTCGGGCCAGACCGGTCACTGCGTCATCCACCCGTTCCGACCCTTTCAGAATAAACAGTCGGGAAATCGGCCGGCGATTCGCCTTCAACAGATGATAAACCGCATGACGGCCATAGACAATCTCAGCCACGGATGATCGGTTAGCTTAAATAACGGGGAAAGACAGTCTGTTTTTGGGTTTGAAGCTCTTTTTCGAGATCGGCCAATTTTTCAGGGGATTGAGAGGCAAGCGTCTCACGAACATTAAAATAGAGTTTCTTTAAATGAGACATCCGGACCAAGAGCTCCTGCCGGCGCTGATAGGAGTTGGTCTTCTCGAACTCCTGTTTGGCATACTCGTGATTCATCGAGGCGGTCACGAGGACCAGCTCCAGGTTCGATGCGTCCGGTTGTAAAACCTCATCCATGAAACTGCCTCCTTATCCCTATTGACATGCAAGAAGGATTCCCCTGCCGTTTCTTATGTAACACATTGATATTATTTAATTATTTTTTATAGGTCCTGGACAGATTGGGGAGTTTTCACCCCAAAGCGGAGGATAGTTCACCCTTGAGAAAGGAGAGGACCGACCCCTTCTTGAGAGATTGGACCTCCCCTCCGCGCCGAGGCTTGACCTCAATCTCCCCCTTTTGAAGCCCCTTTTTCCCCACCGTCACCCGGAACGGAAACCCCAACAGGTCTGCATCCTTGAATTTCACTCCGGCGGTCTCGGGACGATCATCGAGGAGGACCTCAATTCCTTCCGCCTTCAACCCCTCCAAAAGCTCCTCGGAAACCTGACGAACCGCCGGATCTTCAACCCCCAAGGCGACAATGACGACCGAGAAAGGGGCCAACGGGACCGGCCAGATAATTCCCTGTTCATCATGATTCTGCTCAATCGCCGCCGCCACGGTCCGACTGACTCCGATCCCGTAACACCCCATCTCGATCACCTGTTCCTTGCCGCCGGCATCGAGATAGACGGCGTGGAGTTTTTTGGAGTACTTTGTCCCGAGGTAAAAGACCTGACCGACCTCGATCCCGCGATGGCTCTTGAGCGCAATCTTGCATTGTGGACATTTTTTGTCGCTCGTGACCTTGTCCGTACTCGCGGCGTAATCACATTTCTCGCAGGCAAAGATCTCGTCCTCCCCCGATTGCGCCAAGACATGAAACTCATGCGAGAGCGAGCCGCCAATGACACCGGTCCCCGCCTCCACCGGCCGGAATTTCAGGCCACAGCGGGCAAAAATCTTTTCATACGCCGCAAACATTTTCCGGTAGCTCTGTTGCGCCCCTTTTTCATCGAGATCAAAGCTGTAGCAGTCCTTCATCAGGAACTCGCGTCCCCGCATCAGTCCAAAACGAGGACGGATTTCGTCCCGGAATTTCGTCTGGATCTGGTAGAGCATCGTCGGGAGCTGGCGATAAGATCGGATCTCCTTCCGGACGATATCCGTGATCACTTCTTCATGGGTCGGACCGAGACAAAATTCCCGCTCGCCGCGGTCTTTGAAGCGGAGCAGTTCCTTGCCGTATTCCCCCCAGCGCCCGGATTCCTCCCAAAGTTCCTTCGGTTGCACCATCGGCATTAACAGCTCCTGCGCCCCGGCGGCGTTCATCTCCTCCCGGATGATGTTGGAGACCTTTTGCAAAACCCTTAAGCCCAATGGCAGGTAGTTGTAGATCCCGGCGGCGACCTTCCGGATCATCCCGGCCCGGAGCATCAGCCGGTGGCTGATCACCTCCGCCTCGGCCGGCGTTTCTCGAAGGGTCGGGATAAAGAGCCGGGAAAAGCGCATACCCCCCTCTAACCACCCCTCATTTTTCACGCAACTGATATTGATGATTGCGGCAAGTTACAGACCAAATCCCTTGGTCACCTCGGCGACGGCCGCGTCGATCGCCGCGACCAGATCCTCCCTCCCCGTTGGACCCGCATGAGAGCGCATCCGCCCGAGGTGGGCGTTCACCGCCGCTCCATCCCCGCCGGCCAGGAACCGCTTTAACAGGGCGGCCTGAGCGGCAAAATCAACCCTCTTAAGTTTTTCCCGATTTCTGAATGTCACCCGTTTCCAGAGAACGCCGGCCGCCTCCGAGAGTCTTGCAAGCTCCGCCAGGCAGGGCCACTGGACGGCATCAATCGTTTCGGCCCCGGCAATCATCACAGGCCGGGATAGATTCGTGCGATAACCCCGGAAAAACGGCTCAAAAAACGGTGCGAGCGGATGCCGTTCAGGCCCAAGCGTCCGAAACACCGCCTGGGCCTCCTTCATACTGGCAGAGGTGGGAACCATACGGACCAAACCGAACGCCGCCTGGAATGCGGTGAGGTGTCTTAGCTCGACCGGCAGTTCCATTATCCGCGCCCAATTGCCACCGCCTTCACGAAATGCCGCCTGCCGAAACTCGATCGCCTCTCGAATCAGCAGTTCCCCCTTCAGACACCCGTTCGAAAAGGCCCGCTCCATATAGCCGCCCGTTGGGAACCGCCCCGCAAACCCATAGAGGGCCCGTTCGTTCGCCGGCAACCGGCACCGGACCGCGGCACGGAGAAAATGATACCCCGCCTCGGCCGATTTCTCGGCCTGAATCGTTTTCCAAGCGAGGCGAACCTGTTCCCGTATCGCCGGAAGCAGGTTGGCCGGTTCAGTCCGGCAAAGCTGTTTCCAGAGTTTGGAAAAAGGAGCCCTTCCGGTCAGCAACCAGGTGGTGGCAAGCAGCGCCGTGCAGGAGATGGTCCAGACCAGTGGGTTGGATGAGGGGGAGGCAGAACCGACAGAAAACCGGTCGGGATTCCCGGTCTTTGCTGACAATGCAGGTTCCGGTGGTGAATCAACCGCTCTTGGCCCGATAGAGGCAATGAGAACCATGGCACCTGCCTATCGTCCGGTTCCTAAAAAAGTTGCGACCTTATAGGCAGGACCGGCAGACCTCATAGACCCGTTTGGCCCCCTCGAACGCCTCTTGGGCGTCCTCGGATTTGTAGAACTCTGACGGAGTGAGGTCTTCGGAACCGTAGAAGGCGAGCTCGCGGTCGCGTCGCAGACTCCGGGAAATCTTGGCAAGCTTCTGAACGTGCGGCCGAACCGAGGCCGGCATTCGAGCCACATTTTCAATCAGCACTTCACTCACATCGTGCGAGCGGGGCGGCTCGATCCGCACGCCCCGCAACAACGCCTTGAGACACAACTCGACGATCTCCTGCCCCTCGCGAACCACATCGGCGTGACTGCCGCGAGAATAGAGCACCTCGAGGGCCGCCAGCCGGTGTCCCGCGCGCGTCAGATAATCACGAATCAGCTCCTTATTTTTCATCGCGCACCCAGTAAGGAACCCCACCCGTCAGCCGCCGTCGCAAATGACCGGCCGCAATCACCTCTCGCAATTTTGCCAAGGTCGCATGGACCTGACCCTCCCTTTCCCACAATACGGTTGAGGCAACGGCCACCTCCAGCCAAAGGCCGCCCGCCTCCCCCGGAGATTCCGGAAGCCGGATAAAATGGGGATTAACGTTAGATTCAACCTGTCCGGCAATCGCCTCATCCCACCATCGATAGAGGGCCCGGGTGATTGGGACATCCGAGGCAACTACGATCAAGAGGTCGATATCGGACGACTCCGTCGCCTCACCGCGGGCAACCGATCCGAACAGGACGACCCCCAGCAGTGAATCGCCAAATTTTTTCCGCAACGCCGTAACAGTTCCTTGCCACTCACCCGACGCCGGTGTCACCCCGCTGATCCCCTCCTCCAGCGTCCGGGCGCAGAGCCGGTTCAGCGACACCTTCTCGTCGCGTGCCTTCTTGACAAGACGGCTGTGAAGTGAGGGTCCCAACCGGATGACAAATTTACCCGAGTGCATTTCGGCTATTATAGTATCATAGTACTATACAAAGTCAAGTCCGGTCTTACGAGAATTCGTTCCACGGGGGCGCCAAATCGAGAAATTGCGGCCTGGTTTAAGGCGAAGGAGTTTTCAACATGACTCTTATCTCTCGGCGGCAAAGTAGAGATTGTTCACTAAATCATAACCCAACGCCAGGGTCTGATCGGCAGAGACCAGGAAAGCACCATCAACGCTGGTCGCCGTCGGCGTGCCGCTTCCGGATCCGTAACCGAAAAAGAAAGAGCCTGAGATCGCATCCGTCAGCGTCAGTTCCCCATTGAAGTCGTCACCGGAACTATCCGTACCGCTGAAGGCGGTGAATCCATTCCCTCCCGTCCCTGACACAGTGACGGTGGAGGTGCCTGCCGTAATAATCTCTCCGGTGCTTGTAT
>CAYYFU010000160.1:915-4432 GCA_964471095.1 uncultured Pseudomonadota bacterium | reverse complement strand
GGTCGGATTTGTCTTTCAGGCCTACAATCTGATCCCTGTCCTGACGGCGATCGAGAATGTGGAGTATATCCTGCTCTTGCAGGGGATCGGCCGGGAGGAGCGGCGGCTTCGCGCGACCCATTTTCTGGAGAGGGTCGGGCTCTCCGACCAGATGCATAAACGGCCGGGCGAGATGAGCGGCGGCCAACAGCAGCGGGTGGCGGTGGCGCGGGCGCTGGCGACCCGGCCGCAACTGATCCTCGCCGACGAACCGACCGCCAACCTCGATTCGGCGAACGGCGCCGGGCTGATCGACCTGTTTCGCGAGCTGAACGAGCAGTTCAAAACGACCTTTTTGTTCGCCTCGCATGACCCGATGGTGATCCAGCGGGCCCGCCGGGTGATCCGGCTCAAAGACGGCTCTGTAGAATCATGAAGATCCTCCTGAAGCTGGCATTCCGGAATATCTTCCGCCACAAGAAACGATCCCTCATTACGATGGCGGCGATCGCCGCCGGCTTGGGGGCCCTCATCTTTATCCGGAGTTTCATGCATGGGGCCCACTTTCAGATGATTCGGAACGTGACTCGAACACTGACGAGCGACATCCAGATCGTTCCCACGGCGCTGGAGAATTTTTATAACACGAACGGTGCGATCGAAGATCCCGAACCGATCCGCAAGCTGTTGCGGGCCGATCCGCGCGTCACCGCGTTCTCCGAGCGGATCGTCGGGGGAGGGATGGTTGCCTCGGAGCAGAAGTCGGTGGCGACCTTCATTATCGGTCTGGACCCGGAAGACGAGCGAAGCATCGAGGCTCGCCGCGATGTCGCGTTGGGGCGGGCCCTGACGAGCGAGGACACGCAGGGGGTTGTTTTGGGCGAGAAGATGCGCCAAGTGCTGGAGGCCCGGATTGGCGAACCGGTTGTCCTGACGGCCCAGGATTATTACGGGTCCCTGACTGGCGAGATCTTCACCCTGCTGGGCACCTTTGAAACCGGAAACGACCAGCTGGACAACAGCATGGTGGTGCTCCTGAAGGGTTCGGCGCAGCGGTTGCTCTCCTTTGAGCAGCGCGTCTCCAAATTCGCCATCAAGATCGATCCTCGCACTCCGGTTGCCGAGGTGGCGAATGATCTGCGGCGCCAGGTGGGGGAGAAGGATCTGAAGGTGGTGACCTGGGAGAATCTGGTCCCGATGATCGCCCAGATGATCCAGTTTCAGAACGGGATGAGCTTTGTGATCATGGCGATCGTCCTTTCGGTCGTCGCCGCCGGGATCCTGAATACGTTGATGATGTCGATCGTAGAACGGGTCCGGGAGTTCGGGCTGATGATGGCCCTCGGGACCCGCCCGTCGCAGGTGGTCTTTCTCATCGTCTTTGAGTCGTTTGTATTGAGCACCTTCGGCGCCTTGGGGGGGCTCCTGTTGGGTTCCGGACTCACGTTCTACTTTGGCCGGGTGGGAATCGATCTGACCCGGTTTGTCTCCGCCCTCTCCAACCTGATGATCGGTTCCCACGTCTTCCCCCGCTTTGACCTTCCGTATGCCGTGATCTTTCTGGTTGTAGTCTTGGTCAGCAATCTCCTTGTGTCGTTCTATCCCGCCTGGAAGGCGGGACGGCTGGTCCCTATTGAGGCCATGAGACAGATATGAGGGCGATCATAAAAATCGCGTATCGAAATCTGCTCCGGCACAAGCGGAGGTCCTCCATCATCGTGGTTGCGATCGCGATCGGTCTCGGGGCGATTGTCTTCCTGCGCGGTTTTGCCTCCGGCGCCCAGCGGCAGATGGTTGACAACATCGTCTCCGTCATCACCAGCGAGATCTCCATTGTTCCCAAGTCGATGAGGAATATTTATAACACCACCGCCTACATCGAAGATCCGGAGCCGGTGCGTCGCCTGCTCCGTGAGGACCCGCGCGTGGCGGGGTTTGCCGAGGAGGTCTTCGGTGCCGGCATCGTTGCCTCGCCGCAGGCCTCGATCATGACCTTTGTCTCCGGGATCGATCCGGAACAGGAAACCGCGATCGGGAGCCGTTTCCCGATCGTGTCGGGGCGGCTCTACGCCCCCGGCGAGGATCACAGCGTGATCCTCGGCGAGAAGATGCGGAAGGTGCTGGGGGTCGAGTTGGGGGAGAAGGTGGTGGTGACGGTCCAGGACCAGGAGGGGGGGCTGACCGGCGAGTCGTTTAACTTGGTGGGGACCATCGAGATCGGCAACGACCAGCTCGACAGCGGGACGGTGGTGCTTTCACTGGGGGCTGGGAAACGGCTGCTCGGAGTTGGAGAAAAGCTGTCAAAATTTGCCGTGAAGGCAAAACATCGAAAGCAGATTCCCGGACTGGTGGAAGAGTTGGGGAAAAAGCTTGCCGGTTCCGATCTGATTGTCATGACCTGGGATGAGTTGATCCCGATGCTGGCCCAACTGATGCACTTCCAGGACGGGATGATTTTTGTCGTCCTCTTTATCGTCCTTTCGGTGGTGACGGCGGGGATTTTGAATACCCTGCTGATGTCAATCTTGGAAAGAACGCGGGAATTCGGGCTGATGCTGGCGTTGGGGGCTAAACCGGCGCAGGTAATCGTGCTGCTCGTCATTGAGACGCTCCTGTTGTCCCTGATGGGAACCGCGCTCGGGATCTCTCTGGGGGTTCTTTCCATCCTCTATTTTGGCCATGCCGGGATTGACCTGACCCGCTTTATGTCCACATTTTCCAATCTCCTTGTTGGTTCGCATGTCTATCCCCGCGTCGATTGGAGTTATATCGGGATCTTTGTCGGCGTCGTGTTGATTGCCAATTTACTGATCGCCTTTTACCCGGCCTGGAAGGCGTCGCGGTTGAATCCAATGGAAGCAATGAGGCAGGTGGGATGAGGGGCGCCTTTCTCGCCATGCTGCTGCTCTATCCCTCCCCCGTTGCTGCGACGGAAATTTATCGTAATGAAAACAGCGTCCTCTCCTTGAGCGGCTACTACAAAAACCTGTTTTTCAACTCCAAGAGTCAGACGACCAACGACCGCTTTATTGCCGAACTGAACCGCCTTCGATTGGAGGGGGACGCCAAGTTTGGCGAATCGTTCTCCGCCAAGCTCGCCTGGGATAACGAGCTGATTGCGGGCGACTACATTGGGACGACGGAATTCGCGACGCGCCAAACGAATCGAAACATCGCCACCCCCGACATGGAATACCGGATCGCCAGCACCGGGAACCTCTTCTATGGCCAAGATTTTTATCGGGCCTACCTGCAATACAGGACCGCCTGGCTCGATGCGACGGTCGGTCGCCAGCGGATTGATTGGGGGGTGATGCGAATCGAGCCGGTCAACGACCTGTTTGTCCGGCCGCCGATCTTCGATCTGGAAAAGGACGAATTCACCGCCCCGACCGCGGTGAATCTGGTCTTCCCGGTCACCGCCTCGCTCCGCATCAACCCGGTTTACACCGTTGCGAATGACTTCGACCGCTCCCGGACCGGGCTCCGCGTCACACAGACCGTCGGACGGTTTGACCTCTCGGCGATCGGCGGCCGG
>CAYYFU010000160.1:0-905 GCA_964471095.1 uncultured Pseudomonadota bacterium | reverse complement strand
GGACGCGATCGCCGGCTTCGATTTTGAGGGGGATTATCAGGATATCGGCTTTCGAGGCGAATTTCTGTACGACTGGACCGGCTCCGGGTTGGGAAAAAACTTTTTTCAGTGGGCCGCCGGTTTTGACTACGGCTTCCCCAATTCGTTTACCCTCGCGGTCGAGTATTTCTATAGCGGGCAGGGGACGAACGACCGGACCACGGCGCTGCCGTTTCCGGCGACCGCCCCGTTTCTCCAGACCGTCTACCAGGGGTTCATGGGGGCCCACTTGAAGTACGACATCACCCCGCTCTGGGAGGCGCTCGTCCTGATCCAGAACGACCTTGAGGGGACGAGTTTTCTCTTAAATCCCGAAACTGCGTACGACCTTTTCTCGTGGATGGAGCTGCGGGGCGGGGCGATCCTCGCCGCCGGCGACGATGCCGGCGAATTCACCCCGGTCCCGAATGTTTACTATGTTCACGCCCAGTTGTTTTTTTAACTCTTGATCAGCCCGCGGAGTGTCTTGAGGTTCATCACATCCTCCTTCAAATCCTCCCCCTTCGGGGTTTCCAGCGACATCGGGTGATTCCTGAACCGGGGGTCGTTCATCAGCGAGCGGAACGCCTCCAGGCCGATGAACCCCTTGCCGATAGGTGCGTGCCGATCCACGCGGGAGCCGAGTTCCTTCTTGGAATCGTTCAGATGAAACGCCTTCAGCCATTTGACGCCGACGATCTTGTCAAATTCATCGAATACTTTTTTGTACCCTTCTTTGGTTCTTAAATCGTATCCCGATGCGAAGGCATGTTGGGTATCAAAACAGGTGCCGATCCGTTTCTTGTCCTCCGTCAGTGCGATCAACCGGGCGATCTGTTCAAACCGATAGCCGACATTCGTCCCTTGTCCGGCGGCATTCTCAAAGC
>CAYYFU010000159.1:0-4441 GCA_964471095.1 uncultured Pseudomonadota bacterium | reverse complement strand
GGGGACGGAGCACCACCTGGTCCCGCGGGAGGTTGGTTTTTGGATCGGTGGAGAGCCTGGTCTGCAATGAATCGGCCCCCAGGTTCAACTGCTTAAACACCTGTGATAAATAATTCCGCTGATCTTGACTTAGAGTTGCGTCCGGTTTTGCCCGGGAAAGATAGGCGGCCAGTTGTCGCTGGATTGAGGGATCGAGTTTGTTGAAGAGGAGGGTCTGTCGCTCCGGCTTTCCATCCTTGGCCGGTTCCCGGACCTTTGAGGCCAGCCAGCTTTTCAGTTCACCTGCCCGCATCGCATTTCGGCTGTTGTCGGCAAGCCGGCTCTTGAAGTTTTGCAGTTGCTGGGTCGTCAGCCGGAGGTCGTCCGAGGCCGCCAGATCACGCAGTTCCTGACGGAGCTGGAGGACCTCGTTGTCTGACGCCCGATCATGTGTATCGCGGGCGTCACGACTCGGCATGGCAGGTGTGGGTGGGATGAAGAATGCAACCATAGCTTACAATTATCCCTGTCTCAAAAGGGACCTCCAGCAAGATTATCTGCAATTCTAATGCCTATGAGCCATGTAATAACAGCTTGAAATTACTTGTTATTTTTATATCCGGGATGCCTCAGGAAAGGGGAAATGGGGTCTAAGGACCTCATTTTAGGTACTTTTTACGGATTCGGTCGATTCGACCCAAACTCTCCAAGAAACGGGTTTTGAGGTAACGATCGGCAGCGATCTGTCGGGCCAGCGATCGGACAATATCCCCTCCGGTTTCAAAATTTTTACAGATCAGCAACAGGTCACAGCCGGCCGAAAAGGTTGCCAAGGTTGCCTCGCTCAAGGGATATCGATCGGCAATCGCCTTCATCTGCAGATCGTCCGAAAAGACGACCCCACGGAACCGGAGCTTTTTTCGCAACAGCCCCTGCAGGAACATCGGGGAGAGGGTGGCCGGGAAGAACGGATCGACGGTCGGATAGACGACATGTGCGGTCATCAAGGCTGGCAGGCCGGCTCGGATCGCGGCCTGAAACGGGAGGAGCCCCAGGTTCCTGGAGACCGGCAGGACCCGATGGGAATCTTGAAAAGTGTCACCATGCCCCGGAAAATGCTTGCCGCAGGGGAGTATTCCGGCATCGAGCAGTCCCAGGCCAAACGAAATCGCCGTCTGGCAAACAATTTCCGGTCGAGTGGCAAAGGCCCGGTCGCCGATGACCGGATTTTTTGGGTTTGAGTGGACGTCCAACACCGGGGCAAAGTTGAGATTGATCCCGATCCGTTTGAGCAAGAGCCCCATCGACCGGCCGATCCGGCGGTAAAACTCCGCGTCGCGGACCCCTTGCCGATAGAAGTTGCCCCACTCCCTCGCCGCAGGAAAAGCGGGGAACGGTTCGGGAAGACGCCGGACCCGTCCCCCTTCTTCATCAATCCCGATCCAGAGCGGTTGGGGACAGCTCGAGCGGATCGCTGCAATCAATTTCCGAAGCTGGCGGATCGATTCAATGTTCCGGCGGAACAGGATCAGCCCGGCGGGGGGAAATTGACGCAATGACCTTTTGAGCGCCGGAGTCAGGCGGGACCCCGCAAAGCCCCAAACGAAGAGACGGCTCACATCAGAGAAGGCTGTTTTTTTCACGGTTCTTTTATGCTAAAGGCCGTAACACAGTGAGCGGTCCGATTCGAGTCAAATTTCTCCTCCTGCTTCTGGTCCTGTCCCCGACGGTCGGGGCCTCATCTCCTTTGGGGCGGAAGATCGACCGGATCCTCAAAGAGGGTCGAATCGGGCAGGACCAGGTCTCGATTCAGTTCGTCCGTCTGGAGGATCGAAAGGTCCTCTATGAGAAAGAACCAGACCGACTTTTGAATCCAGCCTCGACGGCGAAAATCGTCACCGCCGCCGCGGCGCTCCATTTTTTGGGGACCGATTTTACCTTCAAGACGGAGTTTTATGCGGAGCAGCCGATCCGCGACGGGGCCGTTCAGGACCTCTGGATCAAGGGGTATGGAGACCCGCTTTTTATCACCGAAGAACTCGAGGGGCTCGTCGGTCGCTTCAAGGCGGAGGGGTTGCAGCGGGTCACCGGGGAGATTTATGTAGATGACAGTTACTTTGAGCGGGATCAGCTGATTACTTATCTTTCTGACGATCAGGAAAAGGTCTACCGTATCGCGACCGGTCCGCTCTCGTTCAACTTTAACAGCATTGAGATCAAGGCCCGACCGGGTCAGCGGCTGGGGGATCAGCCGATCGTCGAGCTAAAGCCCCCGACCCAATATGTGACATTAATCAATGAGGCCAAAACAGTCGGTCGTTCCCTGGCCTCCGGAGGGCAGGCCCGTCCGAGTCTTGAGGCCGAGCTGGCGAATGGGGAGGGGAATTCGATCAAGATCCTGGGGAGTATCCCCCGGACGATTCGTGAATACCATTTACGTCGCGGCATCCTCGATCCGGCGACCTATACCGGAACGGTGGTGATGGAGGCGCTGCAGCGGAACGGTATTACGGTGGAAAGAGGGGTGCATCGTCAGGCAGTCCCCCCCGGGGCTGTTCCGGTGCTGGTTCACTCCTCGCCTCCGTTGCGAAAGATCCTCGAGGGGATGGGAAAACACAGCAATAATTTTATCGCCGAACAACTGTTCAAGTCGATGGGGGCGGTTCGTTACGGCCCGCCTGGCTCCCAGGCCAAGGGGGGACTGGTTATTAATGAATATATGAATTGGATCGGCATCCCCCCGGAGCGGTATTACCTGGAGAACGGCTCCGGTCTCTCCAAGCTTTCCCGACTCTCTGCGGAGCAACTCGTGCGGGTTTTGATCGACCTTCATCAGACCCCTTGGCGGGATGATTTTCTCTCTTCCTTGTCTCGGTCCGGTGAAGATGGTACACTGAAGAAGAAGTTTCGTGGTCCTTTGAAAGGTAAGGTGTTTGCCAAGACCGGCACCCTGAACCAGGTCAATAATCTGACCGGTTACTTGATGACCTCCCAGGGGCCTGTGGTATTTGCGATGCTGTTTAATGACTTTTCGATTTCGGCCGATCGGGTGACGCGGATTCAGGAGCGGATCTTGAAAGAGGTTCATGATGGATAGGGTCGCGAAAATCCTCTGGGTGGTCGGGTTGGGGGTCGGTCTTCACCTCGCCTACGGAGAGCTCTCCCAGGGGCTTGCCGAGCGCTTTCCCCAGATGGTTGCTGTCGCGGAACCGGAGGAACCGCCTGCTCCCCTTCTGCCGGCGCCCGAAACAGCCCCCGAGATCGCTCCTCCTCCGTTGCTGATCGGATCGGAACTGATCAAACCGGCGCTTCCGTTGATCTCTATGGGTCAGTTTGTGGCGGAAACCCCGCCGGAACTCCGTGAGGCGGTCGATTTCTGGAAAAAAATCTATTCGGTCTATGACTCGGACCAGGCGGTGATCCACGACAGTGAGGATCTGGGGAAAATCTACCGGGTCCTTGATTTTCGGGCCTTGCGGGTGAGGGGACTCACCCCCGGAGAGCAGGAGGCGATTCGTCAAAACCGCGTGACCCGCGAAATGGAACAGATCAAGGAAAAACTCGACCCGGAGGCGGGAGAGCGGTTGCGGTCCCAGACCGGTTTGGCCGACAAGTTTGTCCAGGCGATTCGTCTCTCCGGACGCTATCTGCCGCATTTTGAGCAGATCTTTCTCTCCCACGGTCTTCCGACGGAGTTAACCCGTCTCGCCTTTGTTGAGTCCTTGTTTCAGGATCGGGCGCTTTCCCGGGTCGGTGCTGCCGGCCTTTGGCAGATCATGCCCTCGACCGGCCGGACGCATGGACTCAAGGTATCCCGTTTTATTGATGAACGCTTCGATCCATTGTTGGCAACCCGCGGGGCGGCAAGCCTGCTCCGGAAGAATTATGAGGTCTTGGGGAATTGGCCGTTGGCGATTACCGCCTACAATACCGGTACGGGGGCGATCAAGCGGGCCGTGGGTGAGGTCGGGGTGGCGGATATTGGGGTCATCGCCTCTCGTTTTCGCGGTTCGGTCTTTGGCTTCGCCTCGCGTAATTTCTATGCCGAGTTTTTGGCGGCCCTGGATGTTTATGAGAATGCCGAGCGTTATTTTGGGACGGTGGATCGGGAACCGCCGTTGGAATATGAAATTGTCACCTTGCCGGTCAGCATCACCTTTCCCCAGATAGCCTTCCTGGTCGACACGAAGATTTCGACCCTCGAGGAGTTGAACCCGGCCTATGCCCCGACCGTCTTTGAGGGGGATCAACTCCTGGCGTCAGGTTCAGAGCTTCGTGTCCCACCGGGGAAGAGGGAACTTTTTGCCTCCCGGTTCCTCCAGTTCCAACACCCCGGTTCGCCCCTCCCGGCCAGCTTTGCCGGAAATGACCGGCGGATCCCCCTCAACCCGTGAGGACCGGCCGATTCTCAATTTGATAATGGGGAGTAAAATTTTTGACGGTCCCCGCCCTTTAAACGTCC
>CAYYFU010000158.1:0-4451 GCA_964471095.1 uncultured Pseudomonadota bacterium | reverse complement strand
CTACCTCAACGCGGAATACGCAAAGCAACACGGTTTCAAGGACCTGCTCGTCTCCCCGATGATGGTCCTGAACCTGACGATCTCGATGGGGGTCCAGAACGATTCTGAAAAGGCACTGGCCAACCTTGGATATTACGATGTCGAGTTTCCGGTCGCCGTCTATCCGGGCGATACATTGCGCGGACTCACCAAGGTCGTTGACAAGAAGGAACGGGGTGACAAGCCGGGGATCGTCACGATCCGGACGGTGGCGCTCAATCAGAAGAACGAGGTGGTCTGCCGGTACAACCGAAAGGTCATGGTGGCACCCGGTGGCAAAAAAATCGGTCCGACCACGGTGATGAGCGAGGCATTTCCTTCTGAAAATCCCCCCATCCCCCCTTTGTCAAAGGGGGGCCAGGGGGGATTTCCAACGAATCTGACCGGCACACGAACCTACTATGAGGATTTTAACGTCGGCGAGATCATCGTCCACCCGAACAGCCGAACGATCACCGATGAGCATGTCGGCTGGACCTACCGACTGTTGAATACCCACCCGCTCCATTACGATGCCGTCTACGCGAAGAACGCCAAGCTCTCGGGGACCGGACAGCCAGTGGTCTATGGCGGCCTCGTCTTTGCCTGGCTCTGTGGGCTTGCCTCGCGTGACACCAGCGAGAATGCCCTCTGGGATATGGGTTACACGGAGGGGTACCACACCCAACCGGCCTACGCCGAAGATACGGTTTATGCGATGAGCAGGGTTCTTGCTAAAAATCCCCCCATCCCCCCTTTGTCAAAGGGGGGCGAGGGGGGATTTGGGGCAGTCCAATTTCAACTGATCGGTGTCAAAAATATCTCCGGCAAGGAGGCGTTGCAAAAATACGGCGCCGACCTCTTTCTGAAGGAGAACGACAAGAAGGAATTGGGCAAAGAAAAGATCCCCGACAAAATCTTTGAGATTGAGCGGCAGTTACTGATCAAAAAGAGATAATGTCCGAAAAAAGAGACCAACCGTGGTTAATGAGGACGTATTCCGGCCATACCTCGGCTAAGGCGTCGAACAAACTTTACAAGACCAATCTCGCCAAGGGGCAGACCGGCCTCTCGGTCGCCTTCGACCTCCCGACGCAGACCGGCTACGACTCCGACCACCCGCTTGCCGCCTCTGAAGTCGGCAAGGTCGGCGTCCCGATCTCGCACCTCGGCGACATGCGGACCCTGTTCGACGGGATCCCGCTGGAAAAAATGAACAGCTCGATGACGATCAACGCCACCGCCGCCTGGCTGCTGGCGCTCTATCTCGCGGTCGGCGACGAACAGCGGGCAGACCGGAGGCTCCTCACCGGGACGACCCAAAACGACATCCTAAAGGAATATCTCTCGCGGGGGACCCATATCTTTCCGCCGGAACACTCGATCCGGCTGATCACCGACATGATCGCCTTCACGGTCAATGAGGTCCCAAAGTGGAACCCGATCAACATCTGCAGTTATCACCTGCAAGAGGCGGGGGCGACGCCGGTGCAGGAGATCGCCTTCGCGCTCGCCAACGCGATCGCGGTCCTCGATGCGGTGCGGAATTCCGGCAAGGTGACGATGGATGATTTCCCAAAGGTGGTCGGACGAATCTCGTTCTTTGTGAATGCCGGGATCCGGTTTGTCGAGGAGATGTGCAAGATGCGGGCGCTTGTCCGGCTCTGGGACGAGATCGCATTGAATCGCTACGGCGTCCAAGACCCGAAATACCGGGTCTTCCGGTACGGGGTGCAGGTCAACTCATTAGGTCTCACCGAAAGGCAGCCGGAAAATAATATCATCCGGATCATCCTCGAGACGCTTGCGGTGACGCTTTCCAAGGAGGCGCGGGCGCGGGCGATCCAGCTCCCGGCCTGGAACGAGGCACTGGGGCTCCCCCGGCCGTGGGACCAACAGTGGTCGCTCCGGATCCAGCAGGTCCTCGCCTTTGAGACCGACCTGCTGGAGTATGGCGATATGGTCAATGGGTCGCCGGTTGTCGAGTCGAAGGTCGAGGGTCTGGTGCAGGGGGCCAAAACGGATTTGCAGAAGATAGAGCGGATGGGAGGAGCCCTGCGTGCGGTCGAATATATGAAACAAGCGCTCGTCGCCTCCAACCGGGAGCGGTTGCAACGGATCGAGTCGGGGGAACAGAAGGTGATCGGGGTCAACTGCTTTACTGAAACAGAGCCCTCCCCTTTGGTCACCAAAAAGAGCGAGGGGTTTTTGAAGGTCAATCCGAAGGCGGCCCGGGAGCAGATCGCCCGCCTGCAGAGACACCGTCGCGCGCGACGCGACTCTGAGGTTCGGAAGGCGCTCGATCTCCTGATGACGGCGGCCCGCGGGAACGAGAACATTATGCCGGCCTCGATCGCCTGCGCCAAGGCGGGCGTCACCACCGGCGAGTGGGCCTTCGCCCTGCGCGAGGTTTTTGGGGAATTCCGGGCGCCGACCGGGGTCGGTGGGGCGGCGACCCAGCAGACCTTCGAGCCGGGATCGGAGGAGTTTGCCAAACTCCGCGCCCGGGTCTCCGCCAAGTCAAAAAAACGGGGCGGCCCGATTCGGCTGCTCGTCGCCAAACCGGGGTTGGATGGCCATTCGAACGGCGCAGAACAGATTGCCATGCGGGCCCGCGACGCCGGTTTTGAGGTGATCTATCAGGGGATCCGCCAAACGCCGGAACAGATCGTCGCCGCCGCCCGGGATGAGGGGGTTAACGTGATCGGAATCTCGATCCTCTCCGGATCACACTTCGAATTGGTCAAGGATTTGATCCGCCGGATGAAACAGGCGGGGATCGGTCGTCTCCCGGTCGTGGTCGGCGGAATCATCCCAGAATCGGACAAACCGAAACTCAAGAAACTCGGCGTCACCCGGGTCTTTACCCCGAAGGATTACGAGCTGAACCGGATTCTTTCCGAAATTGTTGCCCTGACCTGACAACGGATCTTGACGCCGTGAGGCAAATCCGACTAGGTTCTTATTCCCTATGACCAAGTCCGGGTACCCCCGCAACGCGGGGGTGGACGCGGAAATGGTTGGAGACGGAGTCGGAAACCATGACCAAAGAAATTTATCCCCTCGGGGAACTCCCTCCCCTGGGAGAGCTACCAAAAAAGATGCATGCGCAGGTGATCCGCCAGAACCGGTTCGGCGAACCGAAGGAAGCCTTCCAACCGGAGGAGATCACTGTTCCAACCATCGGCCCCAAAGAACTGCTCATCTATGTGATGGCGGCCGGGATCAACTACAACAACGTCTGGGCGGCGATGGGAACCCCGGTCGATGTGATTAGCGCCCGTAATAAGAAGGGGGAAAAAGAGGATTTTCATATCGGGGGGAGTGATGCCTCCGGCGTGGTCTGGGCGGTCGGCCGAGAGGTTGCCAACGTCAAGGTCGGAGACGAGGTGGTCGTCCATTGTGGCTGGTGGGATCCCGAAGACCCGTGGGTCAAGCAGGGCAAGGACCCGATGCTTAGCCCCTCTCAATTGATTTGGGGTTACGAAACCAACTTTGGCAGTTTTGCCCAGTTCACCAAGGTTCAGGATCACCAATGTTTGCCCAAGCCGAAACACCTCGCCTGGGAGGAGGCGGCCGCCTACATGCTGGTCGGCGCCACCGCCTACCGGATGCTTCATGGTTGGCCGGAACATGCCGTGCAAAAGGGAGATGTTGTTTTGATTTGGGGTGCCTCGGGCGGCTTGGGCTCGATGGCGATCCAGATCGTGAAGGCGGCTGGGGGAATACCGATCGCTGTCATCTCCGACGACAGCAAGATTTCTTACTGTAAACAACTGGGGGCGGTCGGTGTGATCAACCGAAAGAAATTCACCCACTGGGGGATGCTCCCACACTGGAAGGACCGGGAGGGATACGGAAAATGGTTGGAAGGGGCCCGCGCCTTCGGCAAGGCGGTCTGGGAGGCAGTCGGCGAAAAGAAGAGCCCCCGGATTGTCTTTGAGCACCCCGGCGAGGAAACCCTCCCAACCTCGGTCTTCATTTGTGATACCGGCGGGATGATCGTCATCTGCGCCGGAACCAGCGGATTCAACGCAACCCTCGACCTCCGTTATCACTGGATGCGGCAAAAAAGATTGCAGGGTTCGCATTTTGCCAATGACCAACAGGCCAAGGGGATCAACAACCTGGTGGCGGAGGGGAAGGTCGATCCCTGCCTCTCCCAGACCTTTGAGTTTCATGAAACCGGGATAGCCCATCAACTGATGCGGGAGAACAAACACCCGCCGGGCAATATGGCGATATTAATCAATGCCCTGAGACGTGGGAAGAAAAATATCGGGGACGCTCCATAACGCCCCCCGTCCCACCTAACGGTGGGACCTCCCCCTCTTACCTTAAGAGGGGGAGATTATGGTAAGGAGGTTGTTCTTATGCCAATCAAAAAAATTGGCGTGGTGGGGACCGGTGCGATGGGGCACGGGATCGCGCAG
>CAYYFU010000157.1:779-4459 GCA_964471095.1 uncultured Pseudomonadota bacterium | reverse complement strand
ATCATAGCCGCAGGCGGCAAAGAAACCGACCAGCCCGGCCGGGTTGTAGTCCGAAAAGTCGCAGGCGTCACCGGCGCAGTACTGATCCATCATCGCCAGCACCGATTCCCCCAGAAAATCGGCATTCGCCAGCGCAATGAGCTCGTTCAAGTCCTCCGCCGCCAACAGCATCCCGGCAACGTTGGCGGCATAGCCGGCATCCCGCTCCACCCGGCTGCAACTCCCAAACTCCTCGTAAAAGATATCGGAGGCCTGAACATGCACCCCGCTCGCCGCGACGTAGTTGGTGGCGAGCGTCGCCGCCTCGATCCCGGTCGCAGACGCGGCGGCCACCGCAATCGAGGCGATATCGTCGCCGGTCAATTCACCGGCCAGCGTTGCCCGGATCATAGTCCCCATCCCGTCAAACCCGAGGGTAGAGGGATCCTCCCCTGATGCCATGAAGCCGCGGATCATCTCCTTCAGCATCCCCGCCTCATCCGCCACCCCCTCCCCGCCGGTCGCATCCCCCCCGCCGAAGAACTGGAGCTGGAGGTTAAAATAACAGCCGGCATCCTTCGCGGCTAACCGCGAATTGCAATCGCTCCCGAGGGCACAGCCGCTTTTTGCCAACAACGACATCAGGGCCAAGGTGGTGTCCGAATCGGCGTTGCAGGTGATCGAGGTCGTGGTCCCCTCCACCACCTCCTGTTCACAGTAAGTCGCAATCTCCCGGGTCCCCGTTTCATTGGCGGCCCGGAGGAAAAAGCCGGCGGTATAACTGGAGCCATCGGCCGGCCTCAGTGTCGTGAGATCGGCGTTGAGGGTAAAACTCCCGTCCGCACCGACCTCCCCCGTCCCCAGTGCCGTCCCATCGAGGTCGTAGGCGGTGACGGTGAGACCGGAGGCGGCAGAAACGGCGTCGGTCACCTCCCGCTTGGCAGCAGGGGATCGCGACACCCGGGCCAAGAGGGCGGCGCTGCCGTTGGCCACCGGGGCCGAGATCGTCCCGGTGACCGGAATCGTCTCGGTGGCCGCCGTGGTGGTACTCCCCCCGCACCCGGAGCAACCGGGCATTGCAAAAACCGGCAAGACCATCGTCATGAACAGCCAGATTCGATACACACCGACACCCCTTCACCCCCTTGAAAGAGCAATCGGCATGCCAAGACGAATGAATCTATCCCATTGAAATCACTTATTATTTTTAGTCACCCCCGGGAAGATCGGGTCCTTTTTTACCCCTCTCCGATTGTTTTTTGACAGCGGGGCCTCTCTCCGGTAAAACCCCTCGTGTCGATGTTGACCCGTCAAGAATACGAAAAGCGGGAAAAAGAGTTTTTGGCCCCCTATGCGATGAAGAGCGGGGAGTCGGAAGGGCGTGAATTCCCGGAGGAGCCCCATCCGTTCCGGACCTGTTTCCAAAGAGACCGGGATCGCATTATTCACTCCAACGCCTTCCGGCGGCTCGAATACAAGACGCAGGTCTTCGTTTACCATGAGGGGGATCATTATCGAACCCGCCTCACCCACTCTTTGGAGGGGGCGCAGATCGCCCGGACCATCGCGCGGGCGTTGCGGCTCAACGAAGACCTCGCCGAGGCGATTATTCTGGCCCATGACCTGGGTCACACCCCGTTTGGTCACTCCGGTGAAGTCGTGCTCAATCGCCTGATGAAGGATCACGGCGGTTTTGAACACAACCGCCAATCCCTTCGGATCGTCACCTGGCTCGAAAAGCGCTATGACGATTTTCCGGGCTTAAACTTAAGCTATGAGGTTCGGGAGGGGATCGCCAAGCATATGACCTCGTATGATCAACCGAACGCGCAGGCCTCCTTCAAAAAAAGAGGGCAGGCCACCCTGGAGGCCCAGATCGTCAATCTGGCGGACGAGATCGCTTATTCAAATCATGACCTGGATGATGGAATCGACTCCGGGTTGCTGGATCTGACCGAGCTCTGTTCCGTGGGGCTCTGGCAGGAGCATTATCAGGGAAGCGACAATGACAAACTCCGCATTCGCCGGGCGATTCGGGAGATTATCAATGCCTATGTGACGGATCTGGTGAACCAGGTGGGGAAAAGTCTGGCCGAGGAGAAAATCCAATCGGTCCGGGAGGTCCGCCTTTCCAAGGCTCGATGGGTCTCCTACAGCCCTGAGTTTGATCGCAAGAACCGCGAGCTCAAAAGTTTCTTGAGGGAAAAAATGTATCATCATTTCCGGGTGGAGCGAATGGCGGATAAGGCGCAGCGTATTTTGGAATCGCTCTTCAAGACCTATCTGAAAAACCCGAAGATCCTGCCGCCGGAGGTTCAAGGCCGAGCCGATGGGGAACGGGAACCGTTGGAACGGGCGATCTGCGACCATATCGCGGGGATGACCGACCGCTTCGCCCTCGATGAATATTCAAAATTGTTTGACCCCCATGTAAAGGTATAACCAGCCCCGAAGGGGCGTTGAGGGGGAGGCTCGATCCGGCTTTGCCGGTCGAGGGGGCGACGCGAGCCCCTTTTAACGGTAGATCCAGCGGTAGGCCTGCCAGTTGGCGTAGACCTTTTTCACGTAGTCGCGCGTCTCGTCGTACGGGATCTCCTCGATAAATTCCTCTTCCCCCATCCCGCGGCGTTGTCGCCTCCATTCCGCCACCGAACCCTCCCCGGCGCTGTAGGCGGCGACGATTTCATACCAATCATCAAACAATCGAGACAGTTTCTTGAGATAGGCGAGGGCGAGCTCGATATTGGTGACCGGTTCCAATAACCACTCGGTCTGAAAGTCGGCCCAGCGAAGCTCCTGCGCCATCCGTTCGGCCGTCCGCGGCATGAGTTGAAGAAGCCCCAAGGCACCCGCCCGAGACCGGCGTCCTGCTTCATAGTGGCTCTCCTGTCTCATCATCGCATAAACGAGCCGGGGGTCGATCGGAAGACCTCTTTGTTTGGCTTCGGGAAAAAGAAAACCGGCATAAGGAATTCGATAATCACCCTCCTCGGGGGTCTGTCGAATCTCAACCTCTCGTTGCTCCGCCCGCAACCTCCGGATTTCAACCTCGGCCTCCTGAGGCAGCCCCAACTCACGCAGGACGATAATCCGCTCTGCTTCTTCGGAAAAATCCAACGGAGTTTCCTCTTTTTTCCATCGGAGTTTGACCCGATCCGGCCACCACTCTGTCATTCGGGCGCGTCGCTCCGACCCGGAAAGTCGCGCCAGGGCCCTCAAGGCAGAGTAGCTCCGCGGCCACTTCTCAATAACCTGACGATCCAACTCCCGTCCCCTTCGGGCATTCCCTCTCCTTTCCCAACTCCGTGCCTGCCAATAAAGACTCGGGGCGGTTTCCTCTTCCATCGCCTCCCAGGTTTCAATCGCGGCAGGATACTGGCCGAGCCGATAGAAACACCAGCCCACCTTTTGCCTGATTTCATCCCGCTCGGAAGACTTTTTTATTTTGGGCAAAAGCCTCGCATAAATCGGAATCGCCTCGTGGAAATTCCCCGAATCTTGATGGAGAAAGGCGATCCTCTCCAGCGCCTCGATCACCTCTCGATGCCGGGGAAACTTTTCGATCAACTCCCAGTTGGCGGCAATCGCCCCCTCAAAATCCTGAATCCTCGCCGCGGACTGCGAGAGACGTTTGAGCGAATCTTCCATCAGTGCCGGGGAGTCGCTGGATGCGGCCAGCTTCCGATAAAGATCCCTCGACT
>CAYYFU010000157.1:0-769 GCA_964471095.1 uncultured Pseudomonadota bacterium | reverse complement strand
AGTCCCGTTTTTCAAAATAACAATCGGCCTGTCGGCGTCCCCCGGGAAGCTCCTCACAAGACGGTTCGGAAATTTTTTTCGGTTCCGGGGCACAGGGGACCAACAGCAGCCTCGCCTCTCTCACAAATCGGCTCCGGGGGTAACGGTGAATCAACTCCCTCAACACCCCTCTCCCTTCACGACAATCCCCGATCCCGAGCAGCGATTGACCCAGGTAAAAAAGGACGTAGTCCCGGGCCGGTTGTTCTACCTCTTTAATTTTCCCTAAAAATTCGACCGCCTCCCGATATCTCTTTTGATGAGTTGAATTATACCCATTTATAAAATTATTTTTGATAATATTTATCCTATTGTCATTACAATACAGTTCTAATATAATAAGTTGTGTTGCTAAAATAAAAAGGATCGAAGTCGTTGTGACTCGGAATCCCTTAACTCTCTCGCCCGTCTTCTTATCCATCATGGAGGAACTCCAACGCGAAGGGATCTATCTCCGTCAAGACCACAGGGCCGGACAGGATCGAACTCTTTCCGAAGAGACGGCCGTTCATGCCGTCAATCAGGCGCTCCACGACGCCCTGGCCCTCCAGGACAGTCAGGATGATTTGGCTCAAGCCGCTCGCCTGCTGGAACATGTTCAGGTAGCCGCCGCCGTCGCCGAACAGGTTGCCTATCGTCTGCACACGATTCGGGCCCAGAAATCTTCACGGATCGCGCAAAAATTGCCGTGCTCGGACGCGAAATCTTTCATCTGATAAAACAGAAAAGC
>CAYYFU010000156.1:2310-4481 GCA_964471095.1 uncultured Pseudomonadota bacterium | reverse complement strand
TCTTCGCCACTAACCCCCTAAAATCACTCCTGAAATGTCAACTGCGGAATTTTGGTAGCAACTTTTTTAGCAACTTTTCTTGTCATCCAGCGATAATACGATTGATGACACTCACCCCCTTGCTCGTCACTGGGGCCGCCGTTGCGGAGGCGCTCCGTCGGGCCTGTTATTTCAACCACCCGACCTACCAGCGGGTCACGAACCCCTCCGCCATGGGACTGGTTCAACAGACCGCCGCGGAGGGGGACACCTATATATCTAACGGCCGTTTCCGGGCGGAGGCGGCCTCCCGGTATCTCTCCCTGGCCGCAACCGCTGCGACCTGTTTTGAGTCGGGTCGGCGTCTCTGGCAAGGGATTTCCCAAAAAGAGGGGACGGTCTGGCAGGATACCCTGTTCGGCGCCTCGGGCCTCATTTCCTCAGCGTTGGCGTTCCTTTCTTTCCATCCGCACTGGTGGAAACGGGGGGTCCGGCTGATGAAGGTCGGCCAGCTCCTGAATCTCCTCCAGCTCGGTCTGACCATTTTCCATTCCGCGAGAGACGGCAAGATCGAATGGGGGAACATCGCCAGCGCCGCCTCGATGATCGCGATGAATCAGATGTTTGGCTACAACCTTGCCGTCCGCCGGACCCTCCGACCGCGATTGAATGACAATCTCTCCCTGAGGTTTCGGGTCGATTCCGTCAGTCGGGATAAATTCCCCCGCTGGCTTGGATATGATCCCACCCTGTTACATCGAGGCAAGATCACCGAATTCAAGGTCAAGGTGACTAGGCAGGAGGCCCGTGTGGCAACCTTAAGCATTTTGCAATTTGAGAACTCCGATCTACCGATGTTTGGCATTACGATGGAAAAAGAGGCACGGGGCCTAGACCTCTTCCCCCAGATCCGCGCCGCCTACAACCCATGGCAGCGGACCCTGGTCAATTCGCCACATCAAGCCCCCCTCCCCCCCTCCCTCGAGAGCTACCTTACGGCGATCAGCGGGGCGCCGCTGTTAAACCGGGTCCGTTACGCCCAGACCTTGACCGAGTCGAGGCAGAGGATCTCCGCCTGGTCTGCCTATAAC
The DNA here is from genome assembly GCA_964471095.1 of uncultured Pseudomonadota bacterium. Classification (GTDB taxonomy): domain Bacteria; phylum UBA10199; class UBA10199; order JACPAL01; family JACPAL01; genus CAYYFU01. The sequence continues at coordinate 3,411 of CAYYFU010000156.1, read as the reverse complement.
CGACCGGATATCCACACCGGTGGATTGCTGCAGGTCAATCGGGCCTGGGCGATCATCCGTCCCCGCAGCCCTGGATTATCAGGATCGCTCCGTGACCTGCGACAGTCCCGCCTCGATCGCCAGTTGCTCCGGCGGGAGTTAAGGGAGGTGCCTGGCGGGACGCGACGCGGCTGGATCAGCCGACCCAGATTCAACCCAAACGGTGTCCCGTTCTACTCGATCGATTGGCGGACCGGACGCCCCTATGAGGGGTTTGCAACTCATCAACGGGCCCTTTCCCGGTATTGGGGAAAATCCCCCAATGAAATACCCTATTTAGACACCTATCGGGCCAGACGTCCCCGGTTGCGGGAACGGTTTTAAAACTAGCAACTTTTTCAGTGAATTGACGATAGCCCCCTCATGATCTGGAGCGCTGGACTGGTGATCGCGGCTGCCGCGGCGGAGGCAGGCCGTCGCGCCTTCTATTACAACCACTCGAGCTATCACCCCGTGGTCGATTTCAACCAGCTGGGTCTGACCCGCCGCGGACATGTCAAGGGGGAGACCTATTTTAATCTGGGCCGAATGCGGGCCGAGACCGGATCCCGAATCCTCTCCGCCGGCGGCAGTGCGGTCTTTGCGGGACACTCCCTGTACCGACTGGTCAGCGGACAGAGCCGGCAAGAAGCCTCACAGACCAAGGACCTCCTCTTCCTTGGCTCCGCCGGCCTGGCAACGGCAACGACCCTGTTGTCACTCTCCCCCCGGACCCGACTGCTACGGGGAATCCTCTGGGGGGCCGCTCAACTCCTCAACACGTCGCAACTGAACCTCATGTTCCAGGAGGGAGATTTTTCCTCCCTCCCCCTGCTGCTGGGACTGGCCGGCGTTTCCCAAATGTATGGGATGAATGCGGGGGTCAGGAAAGAGCTGCTCCAGTGGCACCATGGAACCTCCCCGGCCTTGGCGCCCCGTCCCCCCATGACCTTTAAGGTGACCTCCCAAGGACCGGTCGCGTCGTTTGCCCGTTGGAATTATCAAGACCCGGTCTGGCCGGTTGGGAGACCGACCGATTTCGCGATCGATGCGATCCAAGGGGACCAGAAGGTCGCGTCGATC
>CAYYFU010000156.1:0-2300 GCA_964471095.1 uncultured Pseudomonadota bacterium | reverse complement strand
CCCGATTTTCTGCCGCTCTTCGGGATCGACATTGAAAAGGGGTTTCAGGGGCAAAATCTCTTCAAGTTGGTCCGTCGCGAGCTGCTTGACTGGTCAGAATCGGCGGGCTCACCGATCCCGTCGTTACGCTCTTACGTGACGGAGATCGGAGGGGTCATCCTGGCGGACGGGAAGGTCTATGCGAGCACGCTCCGACTCTCCAATCAGCGGATCAGCGGCTGGCTCCCCTATCACCGGCCCGATATCCATACCGGCGGCGTCGTCAAGATCAACCGTGTCATGGCGATTGTCGGTCCGCGGGAGCCGGGGATCCGGGGCTGGTTCAGAAATTGGGCCCAATCCCGGCGGGATCAGCAAAAACTCGAGGAGCTCCTCCGCGGAACGGAAGGGGGGAGCAGGGGCCGGATCTCGGCACCTGTCTGGAACCCTGACGGGGTCCGCAAATTTTACCTCGACCAGCGAACCGGTCAACCGATCGAGGAGTTTGCCGGCTATCAGCAGGCGGCCCGGGTGGCCTCCGAAGTCTCGTTTGAGGCCCTCCCCCGCGTGGCGGCAAAATCATTTCCAAGGCTTGCAGAACGATTCTGATCCCTATATAAGGGGATTCCTTGTTACCCCACTTTCTTAAACTGCGTGATCCGGAGGGGCGGCGCGCCCCGTTGGTGGTCAGCATCCCGCATGCCGGGGCCGAGATCCCCCCCGATCTGAAAAAATTCTTTGTTCGGGACGATCCGCTGCTCCTGACCCGTGACTCGGATCTCTACGTCGATCGACTCTATGACTTTGTCCCGTCGCTCGGAGGGAGACTGCTTTGGACGACCATCTGCCGTTACGTGATCGACCCCAACCGCCCGCCCGATGAGGTGGATGCCAGCTTTGTGGAGGGGGCGCCACGTCTGGAGCATCCCCAACCGTTGGGCCTCGTTGCCCATAAGACGATGGCCGGGGAACCGTTACTCACCCGCCCCCTCACCCGTGCCGAACTGGACCATCGAGTGCAGACTTACTACCGCCCGTTTCACGACACCCTGACGCAACTGATTGCCGAGACCCAAAAGGAATTTGGTTACTGTATCCACATTGAGGGACATTCCATGCCGTCGGTGGCGACCGAGGGACACCCGGACAAGGGACGGGTCCGGGACGACGTCGACCTGGGAGACCGGCGCGGGACCAGTTGCGCCCGGGAGATGGTCGAAAAAATCAGGCAACCGTTTGAGGCGGCGGGATTGCGTGTCTCGCTGAACAACCCGTATCAGGGGGGGTACATCACCCGCTTTTTTGGAAAACCGGCGGAGGGGGTCCATTCCGTCCAGATTGAACTCAATCGGCGACTCTATATGAATGAGGCCACCCATGAAATTCTTCCCCAACCGTTTGACGCACTGAAAAAGAACCTTCACCGGCTGATCTCCCAGTTGCGGGAGTGGAGGCCGGAAAAAAAGGAGATCCGATGAAAAAGGTCAGAGAGATCAACCCGTTTGTCTTGCTCACCGCACTCGTCCTGTTTTTTGCCGCCTTGAGTTACGTCATCCCCGCCGGACAGTATGAACGAAGGGAGCTGCCGGAACTCAAACGGACCGTTGTTGTCCCGGGGAGTTTTCACACCATCGAAAGAACACCGGTCAAGATCCAGGACCTGTTTCTCGCCATCCCCAAGGGGATGGTCAACGCCGCGACCATCATTTTCGGGATCTTCATCGCGGGGGGGGCGTTCCGAATCCTGGAGGATATCGGGACGGTCAATGCCTCTATCTATGCCCTGGTCCGAAGGGTCCGGGGTCGGGAGATCCTCGTCGTCCCGATTATCATGATCGCCTTCGCCCTGGCGGGGGGGCTCGCCCATATGGCCAACTCGATCATCGTCTTTATCCCGTTGGGGATCGTGATCGCGCAGTCGCTGAAATTTGATCCGGTGGTCGGGCTGGGGATCACCTATCTCGCCGCCTATGCCGGGTTCAACACCAGTCCGGTGATCCCGACCAGCGTCGGGATCGCCCACCAGATCGGTCAGATGCCGATCTTTTCGGGGGCCGGGTTTCGGAGCCTGATCTGTCTCACCACCGTTATTGTCACGATTATTTATGTCTGGCGTTACGCAGCCAAAACCCGAAAGAACCCGAGTCTCTCCCTCGTCGCCGATCTCGAGATCAAACATGACTTTGATGTCAACCTGGAGGCGTCACGCGCGATGACCCAACGGGATTTCTGGGTCCTCGGGGCGGTCGTCCTTTCTCTCGCCGCCCGGGTTTATGGGTCGGTCCGGTATCAATGGGACTTGATCGAGATCGCCGGACTGT
>CAYYFU010000155.1:0-4504 GCA_964471095.1 uncultured Pseudomonadota bacterium | reverse complement strand
TTTCCCCTATAGAAATTTTTCTGGTAAAAGGTTCGAACTTTGTCCCATAAGGGGCGTTTTTTATTTCGCAACATTAATTTCGGTGACCCCGGTGGTGAGGGTCTTTTGGGTCAGGGTGTAGCGGGAACCGAATTTTTCCTTCAAAAGCTGGAAAATCTGGGTCGGACTCTCCGAAGAATCGACCCCGAGGGTGACCAACTCCGGGGCCTCGCGGAGGATAGTGACCCGGTGCACCCCGCCGAATCCCTGCAGGGCGGAACGGATCTCCTGAAACTCCTTGTAGTCGTTAATCTTGATCAAGACAACCTGCAGGGCGGCGGAGACGATCGCCGCCGGTTCCGTTGCGGCTGTTTGTGCCCACGCCAAGGGGGGTGTGAGCAGCAACCCAAGCGGCGTCAAAATTTTAAAGGATTTTAAAAGATTCAATCCGTTCGATCTCCAAGACGGCCCGGTCTTTCTTGTCGACAATTTCGATGGTCCCGAGCTGGTGGCTCACCTTTTTGAGCCGTCCGCGATAAGCCAGGCCAAACGCCACCACCTCAACCCTCCTGGCTAAGGCCGACCTCAACAACCTCAGGGTGACCTCGCTCGTTTTCGGCGACATAAAGTTCAACGGCTCCCTAATGGATCGTGGCCCAGCCGTCAAGGGTGTCTATTTGGTCAGAAACGACGTGATCCCGTCCAACGCATCGGGACGTCGTTTTTCCAGATCCTGACACCGTTCGAGGAAGAGACGGGAGGGGCCGTCAGTCGGTTCAAGTCCCAGACATTTTTCAAAGAGGTCCTTGGCCCGCAAAAAATCCCCTTTTCGATAAAGGGCCAACGCCTCGCCAAACAGGGCCAACAGTTTGGCAAAAGGCTCGGGGGGATTCGGCAGCAGTTCATAGAGGGTGATGATCTCTTTTTTCCCCTTCACATGGACCTGATCGAGCTCCCGAAAGAGAAAGTTATTTTTGACCGTCTGATAAGTCGTTTGGCTCACCAGGGCACGTGTCCCATAATATTTATTGAGCCCCTCGAGCCGGGAGGCGAGATTGACCGCATCCCCCATCACCGTATAATCAAACCGTCGCTCCGATCCCATATTACCGACCGTCATCGTCCCGGTGTTGATGCCGATCCCGATCTTCAGTTGAGGCACCTTGCATTCCTGTTGCCATTTTTCCTGGGAGTCGTCGACCAGACGCAGGATTTTAACCGCCGTCTCGCACGCCTTGCGGGGGTGATCCGGGTCCGGAAGAGGTGCCCCGAAGACCGCCATGACCGCATCGCCGATATATTTATCGAGCAGGCCCTGGTGATCCAGGATCAGATCAGTCACGGGGGTCAGGTAGCTGTTTAAGAAACTGACCAATGTTTCGGCGGGGGTGGTTTCAACGATGGAGGCGAAATCACGGATGTCACTGAAGAAAACAGTCAGCTCCTTGCGCTCACCCCCAAGCCGCAATTTGTCCGGATTCCCCACCAGCTCCCGGACAACGTCGGCGGAGAGATAGTGCTGAAAGGAATCCTGGATAAATTGCTTCTCCTTTTCCTCAGTCAGATAACGATAGAGGGTGGTGCCGCCATAGACCAGAAAACCGGAGAAGAGGGGATAGACACTCTCCAAGACCCAACCGAACCAGCGAAAGGCGAAATGAATCAGGACCGCTTGAAAAAGGGTTAAACCCAAAAAGATAAAAAAACCGCGCGTGGCGTCGAGGCGAGAAAGAAAAAACCCCAGGGTCAAACCGATCAGGATGATCATCAGTTGGGAGGCGCGATGAGTAACCTGATTTCTCCGGAGAAAATCACCCGCCAGGAGATTGTCGATGATGTGTGCCGCCAAAACCACTGAAGGAGTGGTTGTGTCCACAGGGGTCGGACGGTTGTCCTCCAGCCCGGCGGCGATGGCCCCAAACAACACGATTTTCCCCTGAAGGGAATAAGGGACGTTGCCCGAGAGCAAATCGGGTGCGCTGACCCGATCATACGGGATGCCCGGACCGCGAAAATTAATTAAAAAATTTCCGTTGGGATCGATCGGCAAATGGGCCAGAAAACGGCCTGTCTCTTCCCCCTTCCATTGCAGGAGGGTTTGGAGGGGAAGCGACGGAAAGATTTTCTTGCGATACTGGACCAACAGGGAGGCCGAACGACTCGTTCCATCCGGATCGGTGGGGTGATTAAAATAACCGCGGCGCGCTCCCGAAACCTCCTGGGAGAAAAGGCGATAACTGTCTTGAATACCCAAGGCCTCAGGGACCGGAGAGGTCCCTCTCCAGTTTTCCAAGGCGGCCGATTGGAGCTGAGAGAAATTTTCATCCAGTTTGGCCTTATCGATGGCGCTTTCCTTCAGCTCTTCGGGGGTCAAGAGCAGGTAATAACCCAAAAGAATTTCAGGATGTTGTGCCAGGGTTTGGGCGAGGATCCGGTCATTTTTTTCGCCTTCGGCTCCTGGAGATTTTTCCGTAAAGAAGATATCCGGGAAAACCAACCGGGCTCCCCGCCGCAGCATTTCATCGAAAACTCGGACGAAAAGGCTCCGGGGCCAGGGCCACCGTCCCAGTTCTTGAAGACTTTTTTCGTCAATGGTGACGATGACGAGTTGACCTGAATTCGGAATCGGTCCGCGAAGATTGAGATGGAGGTCGTAAAGTTTTCTTTCGAGGGTTTCGAAAAATTGCGGCTGGGTGGAGGAAAGAATCAAACTGATGGCTGTTAAAACGATGGAAAGAAGAAAAAATTTCTTCATAGCCGGATCGTGGCCCCTTCGCGTGCCAACTGACAGCGGATCCTTTGAGTGCTTTGTTGAAGAAACCTCTGGGCCTGAACTTTTTTCGCCTCCAGGGTCGGATCCGAATGTCCTGGATTGTGGTGAAACAGGATGAGGCGTTTGGCCCGAATCGCGGTTGCAAAACGGGCGGTGTAGGAGATCGGGCTGTGACCCCATCCCTGCCGTTGCCGGTACTCATGATCAAAATACTGGGAGTCCATGATCAAAAGGTCGGCGCCGTCGGCCCATTGGGCCAGGGAGGCCTCTTCTTTTCTCCCCCCCGGTTCATGGTCACTGATGTAGACAAGAGAGCGACCGTGGGGGAAAAAAATCCGGTACCCCAGGGCTCCTCCGGGATGATTCAGGGGATGCGGTGAAATTCGGAAAGGGCCAACCCGGAACAAGTGCGACCCAACCCGGATAAAGTTTCGGGAAGAGCGGAGCACGGAAAAGGGAAAAAGATGTTGCAACGCCTTTTTCAGGTTTTGGGGACCGTAGATCCGAATCGAGTGTCCCGGACGAATGGCCGGAAGAAAGAAAGGGATTCCCCCGATATGATCGGCATGGGTATGGGTCACCAAGATCGGAATCGGTTGCGAATTCCAGGGACCTTTCAACCCGAGCGGACGGATTCCGGTGCCACCGTCCAGGATCAATCGATGGGATCCCTGGCGAATTTCAACACAAGGGGTGTTGCCACCGTAGCGGAGGGTGGATCGACCGGGGACCGCAATTGATCCTCGCGTCCCCCAAAAAATGACCGTTGCAGACCCACGGGGCATAAGCAGTTAACTTTTGGATTTTACTCCATGATTTACCCCTTGGCCAGAAAAATCCCCCCCTTTACAAAAGCCAAGAGGGAGGGTAGGTTCAAGATTAATGCTGTTCGATTTTGCCAATGTATTGGTTTTTCTCGTGGTCGGGTTCGGTTTTGTTTTTGTGTCGCTGCTGATCAGCCGATTGTTGCGCCCGCACGTCCCGTTTCGCGAGAAATTGATGAGTTACGAGTGCGGGGAGATCCCGATCGAGGGGGGTCGCATTCGTTTTAACATCCGTTTTTATATCTTTGCGTTGATCTTTATTATCTTTGATGTGGAAATTGCCCTGATGCTCCCGGTCGGGACGGTTTTTAGGAGTTGGGTGGAGCAAGGAAACGGGGCGTTGGCCCTTGCGGAAATCGGCCTTTTTGTTTTGATTCTGCTCTTGGGTCTTATCTACGTCTGGGCGAAGGGGGATCTGGAATGGGTGAAGAAGGTCGCTACGGAGGATCGCTCCCTCGGGACCGAAATGGTGCCGAAGGCAAGTAAGATATGATTACTTTAAAGAACAAATTATCGGAGAACGCGGTCACAACGAAGGTCGATGACCTCCTGAACTGGGGTCGTTTTTCGTCGCTCTGGTATATGTTGTTTGGGCTCGCCTGTTGCGCGATTGAAATGATGCAGACGGGAGGGCCGCGGGCCGACCTGGACCGTTTTGGCGCCGTTCCGCGCGCCTCGCCGCGACAGTCGGATCTCATGATCGTGGCGGGGACATTGACCTACAAGATGGCGCTCCGGACGAAGATCCTTTACGACCAGATGCCGGAGCCGAAATACGTCCTCTCGATGGGGAGCTGTGCCAATTGCGGGGGTCTTTTCCAGCCGGCCTATTCCGTCGTGAAGGGGGTCGACAAGATTATTCCCGTCGATGTCTATGTCCCGGGTTGCCCGCCGCGCCCGGAGGCGTTGACGGAGGGGCTTTTAAAGA
>CAYYFU010000154.1:0-4516 GCA_964471095.1 uncultured Pseudomonadota bacterium | reverse complement strand
AGCGCCGCGACGACGGTCGGACTGATCTCCCGGCCGGAAATGATAAAACCACCCAAGGTGATGATGACATCATGGATCAGGGCGATGATCGCCCCCGGGGCAAAGGCAAAGTCAAACCGGTAACCGATATAAATCAGCATTAACAACCATGACACGAGGATCGCCATGATCGCCTTGCGTCTCAAATCGGCTCCTGCCTTCGGTCCGACGGTCTCTTCCTGTTCTAAAATAAAGTTTATCTTTTGCAGTTTGTTCTGAAACGTCTCGGAAATTTTTTTCGACACGAGTTCGGGCTGCTCGTGGGCCTCCAGTTTGATTATCAAACGATTCTCTTCGGCCTTGCCGACCTTTTGAACGGAGAAATCCCCCATCTCCAACGGTTTCAGAATTTCGCGGATCTCTCCCTCCTGAATCGGTGACTCGAAGCGGTACTGGAGTTTGATCCCGCCGGTAAAGTCGGTGCCAAAATTAAGCCCCCGGGTCGCTAGAAAATAGAAAGTGGCTAGAATGGCGAGGGTCGAGAGCAGGATAAACTTTCCCTGATGGGGGATGAAACGGAAATGAAATGGTCGAAACTGTATCATAGACTGATCCGCTCCCTCTTAAAGCCGTACAGAAGCCCTTCCTGGAGAATACGGGTGACGACCAGCGCGGTGAACAGGGTGGTTGCAATTCCAATCATCAATGTAACGGCAAAGCCGCGGACCGGTCCGGTGCCGAACTGATAGAGAACCACTCCAGCCAGAAAGGTAGAGATGTTGGAATCGAGGATCGCACGCATTGCATTTTGGTAACCGGCCTGGAGTGCGGCGCGGGCCGATTTGCCGGCGGTCAATTCCTCCCGCATCCGTTCAAAAATCAGCACGTTCGCATCGACCGCCATTCCGATCGTCAACACGATGCCGGCGATCCCGGGGAGCGTCAGGGTGGCCTGAAAGGCGGCCAACGCCCCCAAAATAAATAGCATATTGATGACCAGCGCCGAATCCGCCAGCAGTCCGGAGAGACGGTAATAAAAAAACATAAAGAGCATCACCAGACAGCCGGCCACCCAGGAGACCCGGACCCCCCGAACGATTGAATCATGTCCCAGGGATGGGCCGACCACGGTCTTGGTCAATTCCTTCAGCCGGGCCGGGAGGGCCCCCTCACGGAGCACCAGGGTCAGATCTTCCGCCTCTTTCAACAGCGCCTGGTAATCCCCGAAACCGAGGGTGATCTGGGCCTCCCCCGACGGGATCTCGCTTTTAATGACCGGTGCCTTCGAGACGTTGCCGTCAAGAATAATCGCCAGACGTTTTCCGACGTTCGCCTTGGTCAGATCCGCAAAGAGCCGTGTCCCAAGCGGATTGAAAGAAAGGCTGACATAAGGTTCATTGTCCTGGATGTTGACCTGGGCGTTTTTAAGCATATCCCCGGTCACCTCCGCCTTCCGCTTCAGAAGATAGGGAACGCCTCCTGCCACCTGATGGGTCACCGGATCATACTGGACCTCAAAAAGGATCTCATCGCCGGAGGGAATTTTCCCTTTGAGGGACTGATTGATCGAAGCGACGGTCGCCTCGGTAAAACCCTCCGGGAGTTTGAGTTCCTGTCGGACCTCCGCGACTTGTTGACGGACCTTTTCGTCCGGGACCGATTCGTCGACGAGGCGGAATTCAAGCTTCCCCGCCTTCTGGATGATGGCGAGGGCCCGTTCCGGATTCGTCATCCCCGGCAGTTCGACCGAGAGCCGGTTTTTCCCCAGACGGACAATCGACGGTTCCGCGACGCCGTACCGGTCGATCCGGTTACGGACCGTTTCGACCGCCTGTCGGACCGCCAGATCCTCGGTGTAACTTGCGTTCCCCTCGCTCAACGTGAGACGGACCGATTTCTCTCCCGTCTCTTTTTCAGTCAGCAGATCCCGGTAATTTCTTTGAAGCCATTCCCGGAACGGGGAGAGGGCCGAAATCTCTTTGAGGGCCACGACGATTTCATTCCGGTCCTCGGCCCGTTCCACTTTTTCGGGAGAAAAGGTTTCTTTGGACGTGAGCCTCGCAATTTCCGTGGTCAACAAGTCCAGCCGGTTGCGGATCGCATCCTGCAGTTCCACCTCCAACTCGACGTAGATGCCCCCCCGGAGGTCCAGCCCCAGTTTGATCTCCTCTTCGGGGAAGAATTTTAAAAAGAACGGGACCTTCCGACCCTCCGCGTCGGCCTTTTCCCTTCTCTCCCCAAAATGGGCAAAGGTGGGGACCAGAAAGTAGACGGAGAGCGCCAGCAGGGCGAGAGAGAGGATTGATTTCCAGCGCCAGGAAGATGGCATGGTTTAAGCGGCAGCGGCCGGCTGTTTCACCCGGGCGATCTGTTGTCGGTCCAGCTTGAAACGGATGTTATCGGCGACTTCCAGGGTGACGACGCTGTCCGCAATCCCAAAGACCTTGCCGTGGATCCCCGCGGAGGTCACCACCTCGTCCCCTTTTTTCAGGTTATTGATCAGGGCTTGATGTTGTTTCCGTTGCTTCGCCTGGGGGCGGATCAGGAGGAAATAGAAGATCACGAACACCAGGATCATCGGGAGAAACATCCCAAACGCCCCTCCCGGCTGTTTGGTGGCGGCGGGGGGACTACTCTCCTGGGCGTTCGCGACGGCGATAAAACTTTCTCCGAAATTCATCGTATTCTCCTTTTTGAATCGCCTCCCGCATCGAACGGACGAGCGAGAGGTAATAATGTAAATTATGGATCGTGTTGAGCCTTGCCGAAAGGATCTCTTTGGCAAGGTATAAATGACGGAGGTAGGCCCTACTATACTTGCGACAGACCGGGCAAGGACAATTTTCGTCAATCGGCCCGGCATCTTCTTTGTAGCGGGTGTGCCGGATCTGGATCGAACCGGAGGGGGTAAAGAGCTCGCCGTTTCTGGCGTTCCGGGTCGGGACCACGCAGTCAAACATGTCGATCCCGAAACCGACCAGTTCCACCAGGTCCTCGGGGAGGCCGATCCCCATCGCGTAACGCGGGTATTCCGGAGGGATCATCTCCGCACAGGACTGGGCGACCTCGTAGAGCAGCCCTTTTGGCTCGCCGACCGAGATCCCGCCGATCGCAAAACCGGCAAAGCCTCCCATCTCAATCAATCGCTCGGTGCACTCCCGGCGCAGATTTTTATAGGTGCTGCCTTGGATAATGCCAAAAATCCCCCTCCCGGCCTCCCCCTTTTTCAAAGTGGGAGGAGAATCAGATTGCCCCCCTTTGAAAAAGGGGGGTTGGGGGGATTTGAGGCGGTCGGCGGTTCGCTTAGCCCACCTCAGCGTCAACTCCATTGATTTCCGTGCCTCCGATTCCGAGACAGGGTAGGGGGGACACTCGTCCAGGACCATCCTAATATCAGAGCCGAGGGCCTGCTGAATCTCGATCACCCGCTCTGGCGTCAAGTGATGCGTCTCGCCGTCGATGTGCGACTGGAAGGTGACGCCGTCCGGCGTGACCTTGCGGAGCTTGGACAAGCTGAAGACCTGATAGCCGCCGGAATCGGTCAGGATCGGCCTTTCCCAGGCCATGAATTGATGAAGCCCCCCCAGTCTTTGGATCACCCCCTCCCCGGGACGGAGCATCAAGTGGTAGGTATTGCCGAGCAGGATTTCGGCCCCCAGTGATTCAACCTCTTCGGAGGAGAGCGCCTTGACACTCCCCGCCGTCCCGACCGGCATAAAGACCGGTGTCGTGAAGGTGCCGTGAGGGGTGGTGATGGTTGTGAGGCGAGGTTGGCTCATAACTCACCCCCAAACCCCCTCTCTTACCTTAAGAGAGGGGGAAAGAGGTATCCCTCTCTTAGTGTAAGAGAGGGATAGTGGCAATCAGGATTGCAAAGGGAGGGTGAGTTATGGGTAAAAGGGGCGTTATGAGAATCCTGATTACCTCCGGCCCGACCCGCGCCCCGCTCGATGCGGTCCGGTTTATCTCCAACCGCTCGACCGGTCGCTTTGGCACCTTGCTGGCAAAGGAGGCGTTGCGACGCGGGGCGCGGGTCACGATGATTTACGGTGCGGGGAGTGAGACGCCACCGCCGCACCGCCGGCTCCGGCGGATCCCGGTCGAGACCAACCGTGATGTTGAACGGACCCTTCGCCGGGAGCTGACCCGCCGTCGTTATGCCGCCGTGATCCATGCGATGGCGGTCCTCGATTTTGCGCCGGTGCAGGTCCGGCGGGGGAAGGTGGCTTCAAGGGGCGGTTCCTGGCCGGTTCGGTTGTGTCCGACCGAAAAGATTATTCTAAAGATCAAACGTTGGGCCCCAAAGGTGTTTTTGGTCGGGTTCAAGCTGGAGAGCGGTGTCTCGGAGCAGGAACTGTTGCGGAGGGGAAGGCGGCTGTTGCGGGAGTCTCGCGCCGATCTGGTGGTGGCCAATCAGCTCGGCGCCGGTCGCGACGAGCGGCATGTTGGCACTCTGTTGAACGCGGAGGGTCGATTTGCAGGAAAGATTGTCGGGAAGAGGCAGCTTGCCGCCAAAATTATTTCGCTGATTTCAAAA
>CAYYFU010000153.1:0-4518 GCA_964471095.1 uncultured Pseudomonadota bacterium | reverse complement strand
CCATAACTGGGAACCCTGGGCCAACTCTGTCAAGGCTACCTTGGCCTTCAGATGGAAATGGGAATCCTCACGTTGGGCATAGACAAGAAGATTGGTATCAACGGCAATCATCCACCGCGTCCTTCATAGATGCGGCGTCGAATCTCCGGCCAATCCCCTTCGCTTAACCCCTCAACCAGTCCCTTCCCTTTGAAGGTGTGCCAACGGAGCTTAAACGGCTTGCGTGCAGCCTTCTTCTCCATTTTCAAAAAAGCCCGGAGCGCCCCCTCGATAATCTCCTTGAATGTCGCACCCTTACTCTGAGCCAGCTCCCACGCCTCCTCAAAGAGCGATTTGGAAATATCTATGGTTGTCTTCATATGGGTTACCATATCATATGAGCCATACGGCAAGCAATTGTAAATTTCATCTGGATACCCCGCCGCTCTAGTACAGTTTTTGAAGCAACTTTTTGATCGGCCGTGACGATAACTTCCTTGTGACGCAACAGACCTCGCCATTTTGCAATTCTGATCGAAGGACGCTCGAGGCACGCTTCGTGCCGCTCGTCAGGCAGCTGGAGGCGGATGGTAAACTGGAAGGGCCTGAACTGACCCTTCTTTTCCGGACCACCGCCTCGTATTTTCAGGAGGCCAAGGGATGCGGCGGTTCCGACCCCCACCTGATCATCGCAAGAATGCAGCACAACATGGGCACGCTGCTGGATCAGACAACCCGGTTTAAGACGGACTCCCCCGGTTGGCTCCTGGTAAAAAATTGCTTTGACGGTCAGGGTAACGATGCCCATGCGGATCTAAATCGTCCGGTCTCCTTTCTTGACGTTCTGGAGGAAGAAGGTGCCGGTTCCTGGAATCTCTCAAACTGGGAATGGATGGCGATCGGCGCCGTCTATTTTGTCCTGCGAAGCCCGATCACCAGAACCATGCTCTGGTATCTCACCTCCCGAGCCCGCAAGGATCCCGGCGCGGTGGCGCTCGCACCGCGCCTCTCCTGGAAGTGGAACCTCGCCTTTCGCCTGGTCCCCTTAGTTGGTGCCTGCCTGGCGGTGGCGGGGCTGATGACCTACCGGCTTGTCAAGGTTGTCCGGCAAAACCGGAAAGACGCCGCAACAGTCTTTCACCCTCAAATGGGCAACTTCAACGACGCAGACAGAAAATTATTTTTACTGGAATCCAAAGAGGGCTAATCCCTCAACTTTTCAAAAAATTCCCCAGCAACCGCTTCCCCTCCACCGTCAGGATAGACTCGGGATGGAACTGGACGCCCTCCACCATTAATTTTTTATGCCGAACGCCCATAATTTCGCCATCATCGGTCCAGGCGGTGATCTCCAGACATTCCGGCAGCGATTTCTTTTCGATCACGAGCGAGTGGTAGCGTGTTGCCTCGAACGGATTGGGGAGCCCGGCAAACAACGTCTTGCCGTCGTGATGGATCATCGAGGTCTTCCCGTGCATGACCCTTTTTGCCCGAACAATCTTCCCGCCGAACGCGCTCCCGATCGCCTGATGCCCCAAACAGACTCCGAGGATCGGAACCTTTCCGGCGAATTTCTGGATTGTCGGGACGGAAATGCCCGCCTCGTTCGGGGTGCAGGGGCCCGGCGAGATCACGATCCTCGCCGGTTTCAGCCGAGCGATTCCTGCAAGATCAATCTCGTCGTTGCGATAGACCTTGACCTCTTCCCCCAGTTCCAAAAAATATTGGACGAGGTTGTAGGTGAACGAGTCGTAATTGTCGATTACGAGAAGCAAGTCAGAATCCCCTTTGCCTTGTTTACACACTCCTCATATTCCCTGGCCGGCACCGAATCGGCCACAATCCCCGCCCCCGCCTGCACGTAAACCTTCCCCTTGTGGAACAGTGCCGACCGGATCGTGATCGCCATATCCATGTTGCCGTTGTCCGAAAAGTAGCCGACCGAACCGCCGTAGATGCCGCGCCGGACCGGCTCCAGCTCCTCGATGATCTCCATCGCCCGCACCTTCGGCGACCCGGTCAGCGTCCCGGCGGGAAAGGCGGCCCGCAACAGATCGAAGGCGTCCTTTCGCCTTGGTAACCGACCGCGGACGTTCGAGACGAGGTGCATCACATGGGAGTATCTTTCGACCTTCATCAATTCATCCACCTTCACTGACCCCGGTTCCGCAACCCGCCCCAGGTCGTTCCGGCCCAGGTCCACCAGCATGATATGCTCCGCCCGCTCCTTCGGGTCGGCCAGCAGCTCCCGCTCGAGCCGCCGGTCCTCCGCCTCGGTCTTGCCCCGGGGCCGGGTCCCGGCGATCGGACGCAGAATCATCTCTCCCTGCTCCAGTCGGACCATCGTCTCGGGTGAGGCGCCGGCGATCTGCAGGTCTCCCATCTTCAGATAAAAGAGATACGGCGACGGGTTCACCTGCCGGAGCCGCCGGTAGAGTTGGAATGGATCGACGCGCGCCGCGGCGGAAAACCGAACCGACAACACCGCCTGCGTCACATCCCCTGCCAAGATATATTCTTTCACCTTCCGAACCCGCTTCTCGAATTCCCCTTTCGTCAGGGTTTGCCTCCATCGCAACTCCTTGCCGCGTCCGACCCCTCCTTCACGCGAGGGGCGTTTCAGAATGCGAAGCGCCCGGTCTATCAGCGAGCGGTTGTCACTCACGATTTTAAGCGAGTGCTTCAGGTTGTCGAGCACCAGAACCAGCCGTGGACGGAAAAAACAGAAATCGGGGAGCTTGAGGTCGTCCCTCGCTTGTTGCGGAATCTTCTCGAACCGGCGGACCGCGTCGTAAGAGACGTATCCGACCAGCCCCCCCGCGAACCGGCCGCCAACCCCCGTCGCCGCTCCCCTGCCCTGAGCGAAGTCGAAGGGCATCGATTTTCGCAGTTCAGGAAGCGGGTCACAGCCCGGGCGTGACCGGACGATGTGGGAGGGGTAGAGGCCGATGAAACTGTATCGTCCCCACTTCTCCCCCCCCTCCGCGCTCTCCAGCAGGGCGGCGTACTTTTCGTCCTGCCACCGGGAGAAGAGGGAAACCGGCGTCTCAAAATCACATGGGACCTCGATCTGCATCATCCGTTTGTCGGGTCAAATCAGGAGGTTGTCAACGCCGAAAAAAGATGCCAGCCTCAGGCAATGCTGACGCGACTGACACTGAAGTTCTGGCCGCTGATCCTCCTCGTCACCTTGGGCCTGGGGATCGCTGCCACCCCCCGAATGATCCACCTTTTCAAGAACGTCAGCACCGATCCTGTTGATTTATTGCCGCGAAACCACCCGAATGTCCAAACCCTGCTCGAGGTCCGAAAAAAGATGGAGACCGGCACTCGTGTCGCCGTGATACTCGAGTCGCCTGATCGGGGAAAAAATATTCTCACACTGCACGCCCTTGCCGAACGACTGAAAATTCACCCCTCGGTCGGTTCGGTGATCACCACCAAGGCCGGCTACCGCTTTTTTGATCGCCACAAACTCCTCTTTATCGATTTGGAGGACCTGCGAACGATCCGGAACCGGATCGAGCGTCGGATCCAAAGAGAAAAACTGGGGCCGCTCTGGATCGGTTTCGATGAAGAGGAGGATGAATTCGATTTCAAGGATCTGGACGAAAAATACCGAGGCCAGTATGCCGATGCCGCTCGCAGCGAGTATTTTGAAAGTGCGGATGGAAAGATCTTTACCCTGTATGTTGAATCCAAGGATCCCGATCCCGGCTTGAAGGCGGCCTCCCGGTTTTATGATGTCCTCCGTGAATGGTTGAAAAACGAGACGGTCACCCTTGCCGGCCCCTCCAAGGTCCTGGAATACCGGGCGCTGATCCGGGATCTGAAAACCGCCGGTCTGATCTCCGGGATCTGCATTTTTTTGCCCCTGTTGATTCGTTTCCGAAACCCCTTTAAAGTGTTGCTGATTTTTTTACCCCTCTTCCTGGGAATCCCGATCTCGCTCGCGGTCGGCTCTTTTTTTATTCCGAAACTTTCCGTCACCACCTCCTTTCTCTTTGCGATCCTCGGGGGGCTCGGAATTGAAAACGGAATCCATATTTTTAGCCGATACGAGACGGCCCGCCGGGCCGGATGCCCCCCGCGCGAGGCATTGGCAGACACTTACGGACCGGTCATCCGAGCGATTTTGACCTCCGTGCTTTCGGTCGCAGTGACCTTCCTGCTTTTGCTCGTCAATGACTTCCGCGGTTTTTCCGAATTCGGGCTCCTCGCCGGACTGGGGATCTTGTTGATCTTTATCCTCTACTTCAGCTGCCTGCCAACCCTCCTGATCCTCACGGAAAAATTCCGTTGGCTCCGTTTTAACAACTCCGCAAGACAGGCGAACCGTCCTTTTATTTCTTTTTCACCCCGTTTTTTTCGGAACGCCTTGTTGATGTGCGGTGCCTTTAGCCTTTTTTCGCTGCTCTCCCCTTGGCTGATCGGGTTTGAGTACGATTCCAGAAAAATCCGGGCCGATATCCCGGAGGTCCGGCTCGCCAAGGAGAAGCAACGCAAAACGATGACCCGGGTCAACAACCCGGCCGTTGT
>CAYYFU010000152.1:0-4529 GCA_964471095.1 uncultured Pseudomonadota bacterium | reverse complement strand
CTCAAAATGGACATCGTGCTTCTTTTCCCCTCTTTCCTTTTTTGCCGCCTCTTTCAGGGAACGGTTGATCTCCCCCAGGGTGATTTTCCCATACACGGATCGTTCCCGGTTCCCCAGCAGGTTCAGATTCGGTCCATGGACGATCAGGATTTTGATCGACAAAGTCGCTCCTTCAGTTCTAACGCACGGGCATTGGCAGGATCCCGCGTCAGGATTCGATTGACGATCCCCAGCGCGCCGTTCTTCTCACCCTGGTCGGCCAAAATCTCCGCCATCGTACAGGTTTCCCAAAGTGAGTCGGATCTTTTCAAACGATTCGGGGCAATTTTTTGCAAAATCTCCTCCGCCTCCTGATGCCCGGGGATTTCCCTTAAAATCCCTTCCACGATGTCGAGAACCCGTGCTTTGTTGTTTAAATCCCAGTATATCTTCGCCAAAACCAGCCGTCCACTCACCAGATCGGGGAA
The DNA here is from genome assembly GCA_964471095.1 of uncultured Pseudomonadota bacterium. Taxonomy (GTDB): domain Bacteria; phylum UBA10199; class UBA10199; order JACPAL01; family JACPAL01; genus CAYYFU01. Next base: position 4,062 of record CAYYFU010000152.1, on the reverse strand, counting down.
CCGTTTGAGCCCCTTCTCGCAGATCTCGCGCGCCTGATCCAGAAATCCGGACCCCCGACAAATCTCAGCTAAAGGCACGAAAAGTATCGAGTTATTGTTTCTTTCCCAGACCTTGAAGTAGCGGACAAAGTAGGGATGGGAGAGGAGCTGGGTGGGGAGGTTTACCATAAATCGACCAGCCTTTCGGGTGAGATCGGTCGTATGACCACCTGACCGACCCCCTTCAGAAAGACAAATCGGATCATTCTCCCCTCCCGTTTTTTGTCAACCCCGATTGCGCGGAGCCATGCCGATCGGGGAAAGCGAGGGGGATCGACCGGGAGCCCCAGTTTTGTAAAATCCGCCCGGATCTGTTGGGTCCGTTTTGGAGAACAGTACCCCAGCCGTGAAGAGAGGGAGGCCGCCAGGACGATGCCGATCGCGACCGCCTCCCCATGCCGATACCGTCGGTACCGGGTCAGTTTTTCAATCGCATGTCCAAAGGTATGGCCGAAATTCAAGAGTCGACGAAGCCCCGTTTCCTCCCGTTCGTCTCGGGAAACCAGGCGTGCCTTGATGCGGGCCGATCGAACCACGATCTCCTCCAGGAGAGAAAGGTCTCGCTGCAAGATCTTTTTCTGATTCCTGATCACGAGGCGGTAGAGGGCTGGATCAGCGATCAGGCCGTACTTGAGGATCTCCCCCAAGGCGGCCCGGAGTTCCCGGATCGGCAGGGAGCGAAGAAAGGGGAGACAGGAGAAAACCGCGGCCGGTTGATAAAAAGAGCCGACCAGGTTTTTCCCCTCCGGCAGGTCCATACCGACCTTGCCACCGATCGCCGAATCGACCTGGGCGACCAGCGTGGTGGGAATTTGAAAATAGGGGAGACCGCGCAACAGGGTTGCGGCGACAAAACCGCCGACATCCCCGACCACACCCCCTCCCAGCAGCAGCAGGGGGCTCTTTCGGTCGATCCCTTGCCGGATCAATTGTTGATAAAGCCGGGCGACCGTCTTCTCGTTTTTGAATCGTTCCCCGTCGGGCATCAGGGTGACGCGCAACGGGCGCTTGAGTCGCCGACGGAGCTCCGGGAGGCAATGACGCTGAATGAGACGCGAGGTAATGAGATGCGGGGTGCGATCACCGAGTTGGGCCGCCAGCCTCCGAAACAGCTGGGAGGAGCGCCCGACATAAATCGGATAACTTCGATCCTTCAAGTTAACGCGAATCTTTTGCATCGAGGAATTTGAGGATTTCTTTAATGACGTCATCAATCGATTTTTCCGACGTATCAATAATTGTGTCGGCCTGCCGGTAATACGGGGAGCGATGGGAAAGAAGGTTTTTGATCGCCTCCAGTTGATCCTTCTGTTTCAACAGGGGCCGGTTCTGCATTTTCTGGACCCGCTGCAAAACCAGCTCCGGAGGGGCCGACAGGGCGATTAAAACCCCTTTTTCCTTGAAGAGGCTCAGGTTTTCCGGATCCATCACCGCCCCTCCGCCCGTGGAGACCACCACCTTTTCCTTGTCGAGCGCCTTCTTCACCATTTTCTTTTCCTGTTGTCGAAAAAAAGCCTCTCCCTCTTTTTCAAAGATCGCGGTGATCTGCTTGCCGGAATCCTTCTCCACCATCTCATCCGTATCCAGAAACTGAAAATCGAGCCGCGTGGCGAGCTGTTTCCCCACCTCTGTCTTTCCGGTCCCCATAAAGCCGGTCAAAATGATTCGGTCTTTTTTCATGAGGGGTAGTTTTGCACCTGTTTTAAGTAGGACTCAAGATTTCGTCGGGTTTCCTTGATCGAGTCGCCGCCAAACTTTTCCAGAAAGGCATCGGTCAACACCGAGGCAACGACATTTTCGGCAATGACGGACGCGGCCGGGACCGCAGTTACGTCGGTCCGTTCCACCGCCGCCTCACACGGTTCCTTGGTGAGAATGTTGACGGAGTGCAGGGGACGGATCAGGGTCGAGAGTGGTTTCATCACCGCGCGGACCACCAGCGGCTCACCGTTGGTGATCCCCCCCTCCAACCCACCGGCATTGTTTCGGGTCCGGTGAAAACCCTGGCGGCGGTCATAATAGATTTCATCGTGAACCTCGGAGCCAAAATAGTCGGCCAGCTCAAACCCCATCCCGATTTCGACCCCCTTGATCGCCTGGACGCTCATGAGCGCTTGCGCCAGTCGGCCGTCCAGTTTCCGGTCCCACTGGACATGACTCCCAAGGCCGACCGGTAACCCTTCAACCAGAATCTCAAAGATCCCCCCGAGGGAATCCCCCTGTTTTTTCGCCTCATCGATTCGGGCGATCATCCGCCCCTCCGCCTCCTTATCAATACAACGGAGCTCGCTCTCCTCCGCGCGACGGATCAGCTCTTTCAACGCCGGCCTGGGCTCTCCCACACAGACACCCCCGACGTTGGTCACATGCCCCCCGATCTCGACGCCAAACTCCTTCAAGAAACAACGGGTGATGGCACCGGCCGCGACCCGGGCCGCCGTCTCCCGGGCGGAGGCCCGCTCCAGGACATTGCGGAGATCCGGGTGGTCGTACTTGATCCCCCCGGGGAGGTCGGCATGACCGGGGCGTGGTTTATGAACCACCTTGGTCTGGCCGAGATCATCCTGGGCGACATCCATAATCTTTTGCCAGTTGGCCCAGTCCTTGTTGTCGATCTTGAGGGCGATCGGTGAACCGAGGGTCTTGCCGCCACGGATCCCGGAGAGGATTTCGACACGATCCTGCTCGATCTTCATTCGGGCCCCGCGGCCGTACCCCTTTTGCCGTCGGGCAAGTTCCCGGTTGATCGCCTCTTCCCGGAGCGGAAGCCCGGCCGGCATCCCGTCAATAATCACGACCAGCGCCTTGCCGTGCGATTCACCTGCCGTCAAGATTCGTAACATAGTTAAAGGTCAGTTTAGCAGGATTTGTTGGGTGAATCGCAAGTAAATTTCGATCAGCTGTGGACCGCAGAAAAAGTGCAACAGCGCCCCCAACGCCAGAAACGGCCCGAACGGGATCGCGAATTTCATCCCCTTTCCCCAGATCAGAATCAGAAGGAGCCCGACCAGAGATCCGGAAAGTGAACTTAACAGCAGGATCAGCAGGACCCCCTTCCAGCCAAAAAAGGCACCGAGCATCGCGGCGAGCTTCACGTACCCCATCCCCAATCCCTCCCGTTTCCTGGTTTTTTCGTAGGCCCAACCCACCGCGAACAGCAGGAAGGAACCAACCGCCAGTCCCAGCAGGGAATCAACGACGGTTTGTTGTGTGACCAGAAGTCCGGCGCCGATACCGGGGAGGGAGATGACGTCGGGAATGATCTGGTGCCGAAGATCGATAAAGGTAATCGCAATGAGCGGTGAGACCAGCAGCAAAAAATAGAGGAGGGCAATCACGGAGGGGCCCAGCTTGACCAGTGTGGCAACCGCTAAACCACCCGTTAAAAGTTCCACCAGCGGATATTGCCAGGAGATCGGTTTTTGGCAGGACCGGCATTTTCCATGCAGGATCAGAAAGGAGAGGAGCGGGATATTGTCAAACCAGCGGACAAATCGGCCGCACTGGGGACAAAAGGAACGGGGGATCACGATCGATTGGCCGCGGGGGAGGCGATAGATCACCACGTTCAAGAAACTACCGACCGAGAGTCCGAAGAGGATCGTGAAGATCGTCCAGAGGAGGGACACGAGAGCTTGCCTAACACAGCAAGGCTGTGTTAGCAATCACCCATGACCCTGGAAAAACCGTCGCAGACCGAGGGGGAGTATTTTGCCCGGCTGGAGGCCGAGAAGCTCAAGAAAATCGCGGAGGCAAAACGCCAAAAATTCTCCCAGGCAGAGCGGGAGAAGGTCAAGGAGCTGCATTGGATGCATTGCCCCAAGTGCGGGATGGAACTGCATCCGGTCCCGTATCGCGGCGTGACGTTGGACAAATGTTTCAGCTGTCAGGGGGTGTTTCTGGATGATGGGGAATTAGAAAAGCTGGCCGGCCAGGAGCACGGCTTCCTCAAGGGGGTGTTGAGCCTGTTTAGGACGTAATCGAAAAAAGCCGGTTGACCAAAGAGTTGACTTATGGTTGACT
>CAYYFU010000151.1:0-4529 GCA_964471095.1 uncultured Pseudomonadota bacterium | reverse complement strand
CCGGCCTCTGGACCGAGAATTTTCGCGCTGAGGAGGGGGAGATCGGCCTGAAAGGCGCGGTGACCTACCTGATCTCGGGACGCCAACTCCTGGAAGCAACCACCATCCCCCATGGGCGACGCTTCCTGTTTGGGATGGGGGCTTTTGTCCTCTTCCCGGATGTCGGGGAGATTGACCGCAACAATACCATCATGGGGCTCGACGTCACCCTCATGGGGGAACCGGGCCTCTTTCTCTAGCCGAATAATTAGGGAAACCGGCCGATCTTGAGATACCGGCCGAGGCTGGCGGTTTTGCTGATCACCGGCTCGATCCGGCCGTCGCGGGAGGTGATCACCGTCTGGACCCCAGGCCCGTGGCCGGCGAGGTGCGAGTTGCCATGGACCACAACCGCGATCGAGACCGCCCCCTTTTTATAAGACCACCCGAAGGTGGACTCGTGATCGATGATCGCGACGAAGTCACCAAAGCGCAAGTTTTCCAGCCGGTATTTCTTGAGGACAGAAGGGTCGCTCGTCTGGATGTCATAGTCCCCCTTGAACGAGTCGTTATGCCCCAACCCGGAACCCATCAACTCCGCGGGAACCATCGCCACCACCGGGACCCGAATGGATCGCCTCCCGACACGGATCGGGATCTTTTTCAATAGCCTTGGGTCAAGTCCCGTCAGGGTGACATCAGGATAGTCGAGTAGTTTCAGCCCCTGCCCCACACCGCGGATCAGGAGCTTGTCGTCGTAGGTGAGTTTCCTCAAGACCGCATCGGGAAAATCAATCAACACATGCTCGACGCCGCCGTGATGACCGGTCACCACCCCGGTCTTCCCCTTGGCGGCGCCGGAGACGATGGTCACGTCGTTCCCAATGCAGGAGTAGGCGTTGAAACTCAAATTCGGGTTGGCGGTCCGCCGGTCGTTGAAGCCGCCGGCGATCGTCGAGACCCCTGGCTCGATATGGTCCGCCTCGAACCCGAAAACCGAGTCGCCGATCTTGACGTTATAGGTGATTCCGCCAACGGAGGGGAAAATCTTCCCTTCTCCGCGCCGGGTCACCTCCCAGCCAAAGCAGAGCGGCGGGATGATCGAACCCTGCAGGGCGAAATGCACAAGTTGGGGCTCGTTGGTCCGGAGGTTCATTTCGGCGTCAACATCGTTTTTGGGTCGAGAAGCTTATCGAGCTGGTCGTCCGGCACTAACTTCTCTGCCTTGACAACCTCCCGGATCGAGTGGCCTTCCTTGTACGCCTTTTTGGCGACCTGGGCCGCCTTGTCGTAGCCGATCACCGGATTCAGGTTCGTCACCAGCATCAGGCTTTTTTCCAGCAACTCCTTGCATCGTTCCCGGTTGACCTGAATGCCGCTCACGCACTTGTCGGCCAGCATGATCGAACCGGTCGCAAGGAGTTCGATCGACTCAAACAGATTGCCGGTAATCACCGGCATCATCACGTTCAGCTCGAAGTTGCCATGCTGGGCCCCGAGCTGGACGGCGAGGTCATTTCCTTGTACCTGAGCAGAGACCTGCATGACTGATTCGGGGATAACTGGATTTACCTTTCCCGGCATAATCGAGGAGCCGGGCTGGAGTTCCGGCAAAAGGATCTCGCCGATCCCGGCGCGTGGGCCGGAGGCAAACCAGCGCAGGTCATTTGCGATTTTCATCAATGAAATGGCAATTGTCTTCAACGCCCCGCTCGCAAAGGTGCAGGCGTCCTTTGCCGCCTGCGCCTCAAAGTGGTTGATCGCCTCAAAAAACTTCAGCCCGGTCTTTTCGGCGAGAAAACCGCAGACCTTTTTCGCAAATTGCGGGTGGGTGTTGATCCCGGTCCCGACCGCGGTCCCGCCGATCGCCAGCTCCAACAACCCCTCCAGCGCCGGTTTTAACCGCTCGATCCCATGGGCGACCTGCGAGGCGTAGCCGGAAAACTCCTGGCCGAGCGTCACCGGCGTCGCATCCTGCAGGTGGGTCCGTCCCACCTTCACAACATCGGCAAACTCCTTGGCCTTCTTGGCCAGCGCCCCCTCGAGTTTTTGGAGCGCCGGGATCAGCCCCTTCGCGATCCCGAGCGCGGTGCCAACGTGGATCGCCGACGGGATCACATCGTTGGACGACTGTCCCATGTTGACATGATCGTTCGGATGCACCGGGGACTTCGTCCCTTTCTTTCCGACCAGGCTCTCGTTACACAAGTTTGCGATCACCTCGTTGGCGTTCATGTTGGTCGAGGTCCCGGAACCGGTCTGGAAAATGTCGAGGACGAAATGTTGATCGCACCTTCCCTCCGCCACCTCCAGCGCCTTGGCGGCGATTGCATCGGCAAGCTTTGAATCGAGTTTCTTTAGTTCGGCGTTTGACTTGGCGGCGGCCCATTTAATCAGGGCGAGCGCCTCGATGAACCGGCGGCCAAATCGACGGGTCGAGACGTGAAAATTATCCACCGCCCGTTGCGTCGAGGCGCCGTACAGGAACTCCTCCGGGACCTTGACCTCCCCCATCGAGTCGGATTCAGTACGAAATTTCCCCATCGCCCCTGCCCTTACCATCCCCCAATTTTTTCGCAACCTTTTCTCCTACTCCTTCTTCTGAATCTCAATCCAATTGGAATCGATCTTCTCCGGCATTTCCGGAGAAATCTGTTTGCAAAAATCAAGCCGGATCTGAAATTTCTTCGGCAACTTCCATTCCTCCGGTATCTTCCAGGAAAGCGATCGGGCCTCCCTCCGGTTGCTGATTTTGAGACAGGCCTTCGCCCCCTCCTGAAGCGAAATTCTCTCTCCCTTCTTTCCCCCCTTCATAACAGTTGCCACCGGCACGACCTCAACAGGAAAGTCAGTAATGCGGGCAATGCGTAACCGAATTGTCTCTCCGGGACGATACAAATCTTGATCGGTTCGTAAAATTAAAAACTTGTTTCGGCTGACGACTGCCTCTTCAACCCCGGCGGTCGCCTCCTCCCAGAAACGTGATGGACCGGTGTCCAGATGCAGACTGCCACCGGGGGAAAGACCGGCGCCACAGCATTGGAGGGAGCGAAGATAATTCCAGACCTTCCGTGGCGGGATATTGGGGATGATCATATCGACTGCCATCCCTTCCAGATGAAGGCTCGCCCGCGCCGCAGGACGGCCCCGGCGGCGGAGCTGCTGGTTTTTTTGGGCGGTCCGAAAACTGGAGAAAACCCGGATCTCTTCAACCGCGAAATGATCTTCCAGGTGATCCAGCAGCGCAATCAGGCGGAGTTCAATCTCGTCATTGGTCTGGGGGGGAACCGCCAGGAGTCGTTGCAGTCTCAGTCTTTCCGCGGAGGGGTAGTGCCCTTCTTCATCCCGATAATGAAAGATCCCCTTTCTGCCGGTCTTGTGATGGGTGAGATTTAAAACCCCATCCCCCTCCAGAAAAAACCGGCCTTCCGCTGCCAACACGAAGGAGGGGAAGAGCAACAGTTGCATCGCGAGGAAAAATTTGATTCGCCGCCCCATTTCGATTACGTTTAGATACTTTCAATGACAACTGCAACCCTGGAAAAAGTTTTGCGAATCCTCCGCGAGGCAATCAAGGAGTGGAAGGTACCGGCAGTCGGGGTCATTGCCGATCTTTCCGTCAATCGTCCGTTTGGGACCCTGATCAGTTGCGTCCTGTCATTGCGGACTAAAGACGCGGTAACCGAGCCGGCCAGCCGTCGTCTATTGGGGAGGGCCTCCACACCGGCGGCGCTCTCCCGGTTGGGCACTCAAGAGATCGAAAAGTTGATTTATCCGGTTGGATTTTACCGGACCAAGGCGCGAAACGTTCGGGGGATCAGTCGTCTCCTGCTGGAGCGGCATGGCGGCAAGGTCCCGGAGACAATGGAGGAACTGCTGGCCCTTCCCGGCGTTGGCCGCAAGACCGCCAACCTCGTCCTAACTGTCGGCCATGACAAATATGGCATCTGCGTCGATACCCACGTCCACCGGATCACGAACCTGTTGGGTTACGTCAAGACGAAAACCCCGGAGGAGACCGAATTCGCCTTGAGAAAAAAGTTGCCCAGAAAACACTGGAAAACTTACAACGACGTCCTCGTCACCTTCGGCCAAAACCTCTGTGTCCCGGTCTCGCCGTGGTGCTCCCGCTGTCCGGTGGAACGGTATTGCGAAAAAATCGGGCTCAAGAGGTTTCGGTAAAGGACCCTATTCCGTTGTTACTGTCAAATCAGCGGTTGGGGCCAAGGGGGCCCAGGCAGACCCTTCACCGGTTGCCTCTCCGCCGGTATCGGGGAAAAAGCCGGTCCCCTGCGGGGCAAAATCTTCATAGAAGAAGGTATCAGCCACCGAAAAAGTGGCGGTAATCGTCGTCAGATCGGTGATCGTTGACGGATCGGGGATGGTCAGCGGTTCGTCAAACTCCTCTGACAGGATGAAGATATCCTGTCCGCTTCACTGATTCAGCGCTGTCTGATTCCAGAATTCAACATTACCAAAAAAACCGCGCTTATGCCCTGTCTGCTAATCAATCCCCCCGGCGCCGTCCTGATCATCGCCGTGGCTGGAGG
>CAYYFU010000150.1:0-4549 GCA_964471095.1 uncultured Pseudomonadota bacterium | reverse complement strand
TGCCCAGTACTGGAAAGGGGAATCCAACTACGCCTTGAAGGACTTTGCCAACGCGTTGATCGAGTTTCAGAAGGTCGTCAAAAATTTTCCCAAAAGCAACAAGGTGCCCGGGGCGATCCTGAAACAAGGCTTTTGTCTCTATGAACAGAAACTGTACGAGGACGCCAAGGCGTTCTTGAACAAGGTGATCACCGAGCATCCCAAATCGGATGAGGCCGGTGAGGCACGGGAACGGCTGAAAAAGATCGATGCCCTGGTCAAGTCAGCACCGCCCTCAATACCCCCCTCACCCCAGCCATGATTGAAGTCGAAGGCCTGACAAAAAGATACGGTTCCCTGACGGCTGTTGCGAACCTCTCTTTTCAGATCGGACCCGGCCAGATCGTCGGCTTGCTGGGACCAAACGGGGCCGGAAAGACCACGACGCTCCGGATCATCACAGGGGATCTGTCACCGACCTCCGGAGAGGTCCGGGTGGCCGGACACGAAATCCGGACCGAACGGAGAGAGGCGCAGAAAAAAATCGGCTATCTGCCGGAAAATCCGCCGCTCTACCCTGAATTGACGGTGGAGGAGTCGCTCCGTTTTGCGGCGGGACTCCGCGGTCATCACTCATTTTCCCTGGAAGAGGTCCTGGTTCGATCCGGTCTCCAAGAGGTACGAAAAAGACTGATCGGAAATCTCTCCAAGGGTTTCCGGCAGCGGGTTGGACTGGCCCAGGCGATCCTTCACCAACCGGAGGTCTGGATCCTCGATGAACCGACCATCGGCCTAGACCCGAAACAGATTGTCGAGACGCGGGAATTGATCCGTTCCCTCAGCCACGGGAAGGTCGTCTTGCTCTCGTCCCATATTCTGCAGGAAATCGCGAACCTTTGTGATCGTGTGCTCATCATCCATCAGGGGCAGATTGTTGCAGACCGACTCACCCCCGCGCTGCCGGAACTGGAGGCACTGTTTCTCGATGTGGTCTCTCCTTAAAAAGGAATTAAGGATCTATTTCGCCTCTCCGATTGCCGCTGTGCTCGCCACCCTCTTTCTCTTCATGACCGGCTTCGCCTTCACCGCCTATCTGACCCAGACTTCTCCGACCCATCTCCCGGAGGCCTCGCTCCGAAGTCTCACGTACTTCATGGCGGTCATTTTGCTGTTTCTCTGCCCCCTCCTGACGATGCGGACCCTGGCAGAAGAAAAACGGAGTGGGACGATCGGGCTCCTCAGAACCTCCCCGATCACGGAGACCCAGATTGTCCTTGGCAAATTCCTGGCCAGCTGGCTCTTTCTGGCACTGATTTTGGCCCTGACGGTTGAATTTCCGATTTTTCTCACCCTCTCGGGAGATCCAGACCCCGGCCCCATGATCCTCGCTTATATCGGTCTCGGACTCTTCAGCGCCTCCCTGATCGCCGCCGGAATCTTTTGTTCTTCACTGACCCGGCATCAGGCGATTGCCGCCTTGCTGAGCTTCGTGCTGATCCTGACCCTCTGGTTTTTGGCGGAAGTGGGGGGAGAGATCGGAAGGGAACTCTCCCTTTCTCACCATCTGGATAGTTTCGCCGCAGGGCTGCTCGATTGGGGAGATTTCTCCTATTTTCTCTTCTTCACCCTCTTTTTCATTCTCTTAACCGTCGGGTCGATCGGAGCGGAACGGTCGCCTCGACCGGGTCGGATCCGTTTTTCTCTGGTCACCCTCGCCGCTCTCCTTTCCATGATTTTTCTCTACGGGTGGATCGAGCGAAGGCAGATCCGGTGGGATTGGACCGCCCAACAGCAACTCTCCCTTTCGGAACAGACCCTCCAGGTCCTCAAGGACTTGAGGCAAGAGGTCACGATTGTTGCCTCCTTGCGCTCCACCGGGGATCTCGACGAACTCTTTATCCGCCGCAAGGTTGACGATGTTTTAAAGGAGTATGCGGCGCGCTCCCGAAAGATTTCCTACGAACTTGTCGACCCGGAATCGGACCCGCTGCACTCCTCTTCTCCGGAGGGGACGATCGTTTTTCGGTCAGGAAAAAACCGCCAGGATATCTATCGCTCTCAACTGTTTGATTACGCCCGGATGACGGAGGAGGCGTTGCCCGACTTTGTCGGGGAAGGGCATTTTACCAATGCCCTCCTCAAGGTGACCCGGGAAAAATCGCCGGTGGCCTGCCTGCTGCAGGGCCACGGGGAGAGAGGCCTTGCCGATTCCTCTCCGGCCGGTTTCAGCGGGACGATCGAGTATCTCAAAAATAATAATTACGAGGTCCGTTCCGTCTCCCTCGTCACGGAACAGCAGATCCCCGATCACTGCTCCTTGTTGATTATCGCCGGGGCCAACAAAAGAATCCCCGCGCCGGAGGTAGAGGCCCTTCAGAAATTCGCCTCCCAAAGGCCAATCCTCTTGTTGGGGGAACCGCTGGTCGATGAGGGATTAGATCCTTTACTGAAAAAGTGGGGTTTGGCCTGGGAAAATCGACTGATCCTGGATTCGGAGCGACATTTTCTGCTAGGACCCAGCTATCCCGCCCCCATCTTGGCCGAGCATCCGATCACCGCACCGATCCGGGATTTAAACCCCATCTTGGCGACTGCCAAGGGACTGAAGATCCGGGCATCGACCGGGGATTTGACCTTACCTCTCCTCACCAGTTCGCACCCGGTCACCCTCGGTGCGGTTGTTCATCAGGGGGAGAAACCTGCGGCCGTGGTGATCGGGGATGCCGATTTTGCCTCCAACGGGTTGATCCAGGCGCCCGGCAATCTGGACCTGTTTCTGAATATGGTCGGCTGGCTCGTCGCGGAAAAAGGGCAGGTCACGATCCGACCGAAGGCCTCCGAATTTCGAAATATCGTCCTGACACCCGGTCGGGCCCGTTTCATCGCCGTTTTCTCCCAAGCCGGATTCCCGCTGTTCATCCTGGGGAGTGGGCTTGCCTACTGGTGGAAACGCCGCCGAAGATAATCAAGCAGCGGGTGGCTATTGCTTTAGCTCGGATTGCAGGATCCAGCGGAGTTTTTCGGGGCTGGTCCAGTCGTGAAACGGCCGGCCGTTGATGTAGATCGCCGGCGTCCCGCGGACCCCAAATTTCGCCCCTTCCTGAACTTCAGCGGCCAAAACCCCTTCGGTCTGCGGATCGACCAGGCAGAGGTTAAACCACTCCTCCTCCAGGCCGGCCTGTTTGGCGAGCGACAGGAGGATCGACCGGGACAGTTTCTTCTGATTTTCAAAAACCAGATCGTGGAACTCCCAGAATTTCCCCTTCTCCCCGGCGCACAACGCCCCTTTGGCCGCCAGGCAGGCGACCGGATGCATCGAATGCCCCACCTGGGGATTGCAGGAGTGATCCAGCGGATAATTAACAAAGACCAATCGGACCTGTCTCCGAAATTCCCCAAGCAGCGGTTTGATGGTAAAGGCGGCACGCCGACAGAAGGGGCACTGAAAGTCGGAAAATTCAACAATCGTCACCTTGGCATCGGCCGGCCCCCAGCTGGCAAAGCGCTCCAGCGTCAACGGGGTCGGTTGGGTCGCGTAGAAATTTTGCAAATAAAAACCCTCGGTGATCGGAAATTCCCGCTCCACCCGGGCCTGAGAGCCGCGAAAAAAAAGCAACCCTCCCCCGAGGGTCAAGACAAAAACGATGAGGCAGGAAACAAACCGCATCGAGCGAAGATATCCCGATAAATGACCGACGATGTTGGAAAATTTTAATCCCAGCAGACGGGGAAGCAGCAAAAAATGGACCAGATTCGCAAAATAGGTGGTGAGACAGAGGAGACAGAGGACCTGGAGCCGAAAGACCGACAGGTAGGCCATCGCCAGACTGTAGACAACCGCCCCGACGGAACCGGCCAGTAAAAAGGAGAGCGTCGCATCGCGCCTCCTCTCCGCAATCCAGGCAAAGAGCAGGGCACCGATAAAAAAGAGATAGTAAAGGAGCCCGATCTGGGCGGTCGGGATCCCCGCCACCTTGGCGTACCGGCTGGCGAGCGCCGTATCACAATCGACAAACTCCGAGACGTTGCAAAAACTCTTTCCCTCAAACCCGCCCCGCACCAGATCCCGATGCATCTCCACCATGATGCCCGAGGCGACCAATCCGGCAACGGCAAAGAAAAGGAGCAGAAAGAAAGCTTTACGCATGGGTGAGATATTCCCTAATCCCTTCCTCAAATTTTCGCAAGCGGATCGGAAAAATTCTAAGCGTTTCGGTCGTGTCGCAGACGTTGTCTTCCTGCAGCATCAAAAACTGGTCTCGCGTGATCGGCGTGAGACGCTGAACAAGAAGATCGAGAACGGTGACCGGGATTTTCATCAAGGAGAGCGGCACCGGCAGGGTCGGCTTCCGCAGGCCGAGGGTTCGCATCACACGAGCGACGATTTCCCGATATTCCAGAATCTCCGGTCCCCCCAGGGGGAAGGTCTTGCCGACGGCGGACGGCTCGGCGAGGGAACGGGTAAAGAACTCCGCCACATCGTAGACCGACACCGGCTGGAGCCGGTTGTGCCCCCCACCCGGGAGCGGCACCAGAGGTGCCTTCCGGATTAAATGAGCCACGAGGTTCA
>CAYYFU010000149.1:0-4579 GCA_964471095.1 uncultured Pseudomonadota bacterium | reverse complement strand
GGGATATTGTCCGACGAGTCGCCGGCAAGGGCCAGGACGTGCGGCACAAGCGAAGGCTCGACGCCGAATCGCTCCTTCACCTCCGGGATTCCGATCCGCCTCTCCCGCATGCTGTCGTAAAGGGTGATCTTGTCATTCACGAGCTGCATCATGTCCTTGTCGCCCGTAACGATCACTGTTTCTATAGGGGCGCGGCGAGCGGCGCCCCTACTTACCTTTTTGGCGCTCGTCCCGATGACATCGTCGGCCTCAAAAGTGGGGAGCTCCAAGACCGGAAGATTCAAGACCCGCGCGATTTTGCGAAAATAGGGAAACTGCGGGATCAGGTCGGGCGGCGGTTCGGCCCGGTTCGCCTTGTACGCCGGGAACTTCTCGTTCCGAAAGGTCTTGCGGGCGACGTCAAAGACGCAGGCGATATGATCCGGCTTCTCCTCCCGGATCAGTTTCAACAGCATCGAGGTAAAACCGTACAGGGCGTTGGTCGGCAACCCCTTGGAGGTCGAGAGCGCCCGAATCGCGTAATAGGCGCGGAAGATATACCCGGAGGCATCAATCAAATAGAGGCGGTCCATACAGAGTTACACTATTTTCCCCTGCCACAACTGTTCCAGAAACATTCTCCAGGGGTAAATCCTGATTCCGTCGCGCCTTTCCCGCAATTCCTCGTCGAGAGAAATAACCGCGTAGCGGCGGATCAGCCCCTCTTCCTTAAGGGCACGGAGACCTTTGAGATCCCGCTCCCCTATCATAGAAGTTGACTTGATTTCCAGGGCAAGGTCCTGATCCAGAATCAAGTCAACTTCAAAACCGGAGGTGGAACGCCAGTAAAACAGCTGTTTTTTAAGCCGCCGATAACTCAAGCAGGCCCGAATTTCCTGAATCACAAATTGTTCGAACGCCTTTCCGAAAAGTTCCGACTTGGGCCGGATTTCGCCTCGCTCACAGAGGGTATTCACCACGCCGACGTCGAAGAGATAGTGCTTGAGGCGGGAAACCGCCTTCCGTTTTTTTGTCTTGCGGAATCCCGGCAGGGAAAAGCCGATCAAGGTGTCTTCCAGGATTTGCAGATAATTTCTGGCGGTCATCGGAGAGACGGCACAATCGCCGGCAAAACTTTCGAAATTGATCTCTTCGGCATTCGAGAGGGCGATCGCGTCCAAAAAGGAAGAAAAGGCAGGGAGGTTTCGGGTCAGCGACTCTGCCTGAATCTCCTCCTTGAGGTAGAGTGAGATATAATTTTCGAGTTCCTCATGGGGATTTTGACTGAAATAGACATTTGGAAGCCCCCCCCGATTCAGGTAGGTGACCAGGTCAAAATCGGGGATCTCATGGGAGGTCAGCGGAAAGAGCTCGGCGATCCATGCCCTACCCGCCAGCAGATTTGCTGCCCCGCGCTTCAGCTTGCGGGCACTGCTCCCGGTGAGCAAGAAACTCCAGCTGTACTGACTGATCAGACGATGAACCTCGTCCAGCAGAGAGGGAATTTTTTGAATTTCGTCAATCACGATCCGGCGCGGCTCCCGCCGGTTCTCTTCCTCGAGGAGGGCCGGGTTTCTCGTCAGTCGCGTGAAGATGCGTGCGTCCAGCAGATCGTAGATGCGGCTGCCCGGGATCTGACGCTGAATGAGCGTTGTCTTTCCTGTGGAACGCGGTCCAAAGAGAAAAAACGACTTTTTCTTCAAAAGCTCGTCAAGCTTCAAGAGACGATCAACGACCTTCATTCCACAAGTCTATTGTGGATTATCATCAAAATCAACATCAATCTTATGTTTAATAATAATAGGCAGTTATCGGCTTCGCGGAAGATATACTCGGAGGCGTCAATGAGATAGAGGCGGTCCATGAGGGCTATTCATGGCACCGGTTCAACGATTCTTCAAGAAAACTTGGACCGGAACCGCTGTAAATTTATATTGATTTTTATTAACTATTTAGTTAATAAATTACATCATGGATGCCGTGGAGCAGTACGCCCGGGAGCGGGGGCTTTCCCTCCAAGATGCACGGCAGACCTTCATGCAGGTCGTCGTCCTTAAGAATCTGACGCTTCCCGCAGCACGGTTGATCGGGGGAACCGCGCTGGTCTTGGGGCATGGCAACCCCCGATTCTCCGAGGATATCGATCTAACCCAGATCTCCAATCCCGGACTCCTCAAGCCGGGACTTTCCAAGGCGGCAAGGGAACTAGAGGGATGGTTCGAGCATCCAGTTCGTCTAACACCCCCCAGAAAGGGGGGAAGGAGTTGGCGGCTCTCGTGCCCTTTTGACCGAGCAACGTCGGTGCAACTGCATGTCGATTGCCAGAAGGAGCGGGCCTACACGACCCATCCGATCGTCCTCAAGTTCCCCTCCCTCCCCTCCTTTATCTGCGAGGCGGAGGCGCTGGACGAGATCATGGCGGACAAGGTGATTGCGGTCGCCTTTCGACGCTATCTCGGAGGGAGGGACCTGTTCGACCTCTGGTTTCACTGGCTTCGTTTGGACGACTGGACGGTGCGGGAGGGAGCGATCCTCCCCCTCATCCGGAAGAAGTGCAAGGACCGCGCGATTCTCCACGAGAATCTCGCCCGGCATCTCAAGGAGCGCCTCTCCCCCAAGACCTCCCTGGATCGGGCCCGACAGGAATGGCGGCGCTACCTCCCTCCGGAATTCCATCGCGAGGGGGTCGAACATGACATGCTTCGTTCCGCCCAAAGATTGCTGGAGATGATCCGATGACCCAGCTCGATCTGGCACAGCTCCTGCAAAGGATGGCAAGGGAGCACGACAAGCGGATCTTCACGCTTCGTGAGATCGCGGCGCTGGCCGGCATCTCTCGTCCCGCCGCCGGGATGCTCCTGATTCGTGCCGAAAAGAACGGGGTGGTAGCACGGGTCGTCAATTGCTGGATCAACCGCTTGGACCCGCCTGAACTCTCGGACCTTGCCTTTGCCCTCGCCTCCCCCTCTTATCTCTCCTTTGAGTCCGCCTTCTACCGGCGAGGCCTCCTCTCCCAATCCCCCCGCGGCGGCCTGACGGTCGCGGTCACCGGCCGGCCGCGCGTCGTGGCAACCCCGTGGGGTTCCATACGATTTATTCACCTGAAGCGGCCGTTGTTTTTCGGATTCGACTCGAACCGGATCGCCTTTCCGGAAAAGGCCTGGCTCGATCTTCTTTATATCCGGGGCCGCCGGAGGGCGACCCGGGGATGGACCGAGGAGTTCTATCCGGAGCGGCTCAACCGGAGGCGGCTTCGAGATTATCAAAAGAAATTCCCGGGGTGGATTCAACGAAGAGGGAGTTAGCGGTTCCTCCGCCTCACCCCTGTCGCTGCCCCAATGGTCGTCACAACGGAGGCCTCGTTGTTCGCGGGGTTGGGGTCAGTCAGATTGCTGGAGGTCGAACCGGTGATCGTCCTCCCTCCAACGGTGTTTGCCGTAACCAAAACAGACATCCAGGTATCGCCGCCCGCCGTGAGCGGATTGACCTTGAAGCAATTAACGTACGCGGGCGTATTGGGATTGTCACCCGGTTCCCACCACGAGGCGTGGCAGGACCATGCCGCACCTTTGCCGTCCATATCAAAATTCTGTATCACAAAACCTTCCGGGATTTCGGCATGGATCTTGACCCTCGGCGCCGCTTCGGGCCCCTGGTTGGTCACTTTATACAAGTAGGTAACGCTTTGACCGATCTTCACGTTGCTGGGGCTCTGGGTCAGTTCCAGCTTCAGGTCGGCACCGGTGGCTGGTACGCCGCACCCCTCGATCGGGGTGTGCGTCATCCCCCCGGTTGCCGGGTTGCACGCATCGGTCGTGCAGGCGTTCCCGTCGTCTTCGATCGGGATCGGGGTGTGCGCTATTCCGGTTACAGGATCACACGAGTCGGCGGTGCAGGCGTTGCTGTCGTCCATCGGTAACGGGGTCGAGGAACAGGCGTGGGTCGTCGTGTTGCAACTATCCTGCGTGCAGGCGTTGTTGTCGTTGCAGTCGCTATCGGACTCACAAGTATTGAAACCGACCAAGACTTTGCGAATGTCGTAGTTACCATCCTGTTCAAAGGCAATGACGCGCCCGTTGCCACTGATCACGGCCCACTCCAGATTGACATAAATACTGCTGCTTTCGACGATCATGGCGGTCCGATGGGTTGCGCGATCATGGACAAAGATTCTGTCACCCCCACCGGTGGGATCTCCACCCAACATGCCGTCCGTGGATTTAAACACAACATAGCGTCCGTCAGCGCTGATCGTCCGATTCGAGGCGCTTGTAGAATTGGTTCTCCCCTCCTGACCCGTCGAGCTGATGCTGACACGTGAAGTGACATGAGTGGTTCGATCGTGAACAAACACATCCACCACACCGTTTGTATCATCCGGGACGAGATTTGAGGCCTCAGAACTGAAAACAATGAAGCGGCCTTCTCCACTCAAGGAGGCAGCGCCATAACTGGCCCCGTTCGACTGGGAGCCGTCTGAAGCAACACTGATGCGGGTTATCAGCCCCGAAACACGGTTAGCAACGAAAATATCACTCGTATTGTTGGTATCTCCATTGACGAGATTGCTGGCGACCGATTGAAAGGAGACATAATTTCC
>CAYYFU010000148.1:0-4598 GCA_964471095.1 uncultured Pseudomonadota bacterium | reverse complement strand
TGATCTACTTTCCGATCGCCCTGCATGCCGCGCTGGGGATCGCCGTCATCTACAAGGGACAGAATAATTTCACGCAGTACAGCTATTTCCGGAACTGGATGTTCTTTTTTCAGCGGTTGACCGGTTTCGTGGCGCTGGTCTTTATCGTGGTTCATTCGTACACCACCCGGATCAAGACGGGACTCGCCGGCGAGGAGATGACGTTTGACACTATGACGCAGATTCTTCGACAACCAGCCTGGTTCTGGTTTTACTTTGTCGGGGTGCTGTCGGCGGTGTTCCATTTTACGAACGGCATCTGGAGTTTTCTTGTCACCTGGGGGATCACGATCGGACCGAAGGCGCAACGGATGAGCGGGGCGTTAACGATGGTGCTGTTTGTGCTGATGTCAGTTTTAGGAATTGGGATTTTGTTGCAATTTATATAACTCACCCCCGCCCCCTCTCTTACATTAAGAGAGGGGTGAACCTTGAATCCCCCTCTTAGGGTAAGAGGGGGCCTGGGGGAGTTACGAGGAGCTAGTGGAAACACCGAGAATCATCATCGTGGGTGGAGGACTCGCGGGGCTTTCAGCGGCTATCAAGGTTGCTGAGGCGGGGCTGCCGGTCCAGCTCTTCTCGGTCGTCCCGGTCCGTCGGTCGCACTCGGTCTGCGCCCAAGGGGGGATCAACGCCGCCGTCAACACCAAAGGGGAAGGCGACTCCACCTGGCAACATTTTGACGACTCGATCTACGGCGGTGATTTTCTCGCCAATCAGACCCCCGTAAAAAATATGTGCGAGGCGGCGCCGGGGATCATCTACCTCTTGGACCGGATGGGGGTGATGTTTAACCGGACCCCCGAGGGGCTCCTCGACTTTCGACGGTTTGGCGGCACCCTCTTCAACCGGACCGCCTTCGCCGGCGCCACGACCGGCCAGCAACTGCTCTATGCCCTGGACGAACAGGTCCGCCGGTTTGAATCCGAGGGGAAGGTGCAAAAATTCGAGGGGTGGGAATTTCTCTCGCCGATCACGGACGACTCCATGATTTGTCGCGGTATTGTGGCGATTAACCTCGCGACGATGGAGACCCGGGCGTTCCCGGCCGATGCCGTGATTATCTGCACCGGCGGCCCAGGGGCGATTTATGGCCGGAGCACCAACTCGACGATCTGCACCGGGAGCGCCGTCGGGGCCTGCTACCAAAAGGGGGCCTTTTACGGAAACGGCGAGTTCATCCAGGTCCACCCCACCGCCGTCCCGGGCGAAGACAAACTCCGCTTGATTTCCGAATCGGTCCGCGGGGAGGGGGGACGGGTCTGGGTCTACAAAGAGGGAAAGCCGTGGTACTTTCTGGAGGAATGGTATCCGAAATACGGCAACCTGGTCCCTCGCGATGTCGCGACCCGCGCTATTTTTAAGGTGGTCTATGAACTTAAATTGGGAATCGACGGCAAGCCGCAGGTCTATCTCGACGTCTCTCCTCTGGATCCTAAAATGCTCACTCAGAAGCTCGAGGGGGTATTGGAGATTTACGAAAAATTCGTCGGCGACGATCCCAAGAAGGTCCCGATGCGGGTCTTCCCGGCCGTTCATTATTCGATGGGCGGCTTGTGGGTCGATTTTAACCAGATGACCAATATCCCGGGACTGTTTGCGGCCGGTGAGTGCGAATACCAGTATCATGGGGCCAACCGGCTTGGCGCCAACTCCCTGGTCTCCTGTATCTATGGCGGCTTCGTGGCCGGTCCCGCCGCGGTCCGTTATGT
The DNA here is from genome assembly GCA_964471095.1 of uncultured Pseudomonadota bacterium. Taxonomy (GTDB): domain Bacteria; phylum UBA10199; class UBA10199; order JACPAL01; family JACPAL01; genus CAYYFU01. Next base: position 2,847 of record CAYYFU010000148.1, on the reverse strand, counting down.
GAAGGGCCTTGCCACGGGGGTCAACTCACTCGAGACGAGCCTTTATCAATGGGCGACCGATCGGGAAAATGAAACGAACGCCGCTTTGTTGAAAAGGGACAAGGGGGGGATCAACCCGCACGCCCTTCATGAAGAGCTGGGAAACTGGATGACGGAAAACGTGACGGTGGTCCGCTACAACGCCCCATTGAAAAAGACCGATGAGAAGATCCAGGAGCTCCTGGCAAAGTACCAACAAATCAGCCTCCCGGATCAGGGGGGGTGGGCCAATCAGGAACTGCTCTTTGCCCGACAGCTGTTGAATAGGCTGGTCATGGCCCGGGTGATCACACTTGGCGCCTGGCGCCGAAACGAAAGCCGGGGGGCCCACTACAAGCCGGAATTCCCGAATCGGGATGACGCCAACTGGCTCAAAACGACCAAGGTCAAATTTGCCGGGATCGACTCAGAACCGGAATTTTCTTACGAAGAGGTCGACACGCAGTTTATCAAGCCAAGACCTCGCAAGTATGATAGCGTGTAATTATGGCTTCGACGATCCGATTACGAATCAAGCGGCGGGACGATCCAAAATCAGAGTCGTATTGGGAGGAGTTCGAGATCCCGTACCGGCCGGCGATGAATGTGATCAGCTGTCTGATGGAGATCCAAAAGCGGCCGGTCAATCTGAAGGGAGATGCCACCACGCCGGTTGTCTGGGATTGTAGCTGTCTGGAGGAGGTCTGCGGCGCTTGCTCCATGGTCATCAACGGCCGAGTCCGTCAGGCCTGTTCCTCCCTGGTGGATCGCCTCCCCCAACCGATCGTGCTGGAACCGATGAGCAAATTCCCTTGTCTCCGTGACCTCCGAGTCGATCGCCAGGTGATGTTCGAAAACCTGAAAAAGGTGAAGGCCTGGATCCCGATCGACGGAACCTATAATCTGGGTCCGGGTCCGCGGGTGAATCCGGCCGACCAGCAGGTCGGCTATGAACTGTCGCGCTGCATGACCTGTGGTTGCTGTCTGGAGGCCTGTCCCCAGATCAACCCTCGATCCAGCTTTGTCGGCGCCGCGATCCTTTCGCAGGTCCGGCTCTTCAATAGGCACCCGACCGGCCAGCTCAACTCCGCAGAACGTCTGGATGCCATTATGGGCGACGGCGGGCTGGAGGACTGCGGCAACGCCCAGCTGTGCGTCGAGGTCTGCCCCAAGAAGATCCCGCTGACCACCTCGATCGCCGAATTGGAAAGAGACGCCACCCAGCGGATGTTTAAGAAAATCCTCGGAAGTTAACCATTATTTTCCCAAACGAGCGGGGCAACCCCACCCCCCGGTTGTTGAAAATTCGTCACCTGTCCCTTGTAGAGTCGGGCATTACCAAACAGAACCCGGTCCCCGTAGTGATAGAATCGGATCTCTGCCTTGAGCTCTTCGTCGAGCTTAGAGGGGGGGACATATTTTTGAACCACATATTGATCGGCATCGAGTGAATTGAATTTCGGTCGGGAAATCGATTTCCCCAGATAGACCCCCCTCGCCTGATAACCATCCCGAGGCTTAAAGACCCATTCCCTCCGCTGTTGCCACAATGCCTCTTTTTCCAACTCGCTCATCATCCGGGTCTCCGGGACAATTTTTGCCAAAAACCCCCTTTCGGCGGCCGTCAGATCAACATCCCTCCACTCCCCCCGGGCAAGCCGGGTTAAATGGACCAAGAGATCCTTTCGGGCGGTCACGGCATGGACGCTCGGACTCGGGGTAAAACAGGCAACGTCCCCTCGAAGATCGGCCAAGAGATCGGGATGTTCCTCAAGGGAAAAATCACAACACCGGTTGTAAACGACATCGACTCCGCGAAGGCCCCGGACCCGGCGGGCATCGGTGATGACGGTATAATAACCCCGACCCCGAAGCGCCCGCTCGGCCACCTGAAATTCCGGGAAATACCGCTGCTTCTGCGGTTCATCGTCAAGGATCGCAATCACGCCGAGTCTCCTCCGACCCCTCCTTCCAAAATGTTGCCAGTCTTCCTTCAAACCTTCCCAGTACCGTTCAAAGATCCGAGGCGGTCCTTCAAAGACAGGATTCCGGAGTTTTCGGCGATTTCCGAAGGATTGCTGCCAGAGGAGCGAGGCGATCCCGCCGCTCGCGTGGGTATTCGACTCGATCAACCGGATCCCGTCCGGGGTCAGGTGATAATCGCAGGCGGAAAAGATCGATTTGACCTGCTGGGAATGGAGGGCCCCCGGAGGAAGGCCCGCGGAGAGATGTCCCACAAATTTTGGGTCGATGGAGAGCTTGTAAAGGATCCGAGCCATCTCTCGCGCATCGGTGACTGCCTGCCTGGGGATCGGAACGACCTGATCGGCAAATGCATTCGGATTCTGCCGTGCCTTTCGCTCCATAAAGCGGACCTGCTGCTGGAAAACCTTTCGCGGGCCGAGCAGGTTTGTCCAGGTCCGACGATCGAGACTGAAGGTCACCGTCAGCCCCAGTTGAAGCAGCGTGATCCCCAACGGCATCCATTCCTTCTCCTTCCCTTCCTTGGTCAGCAGGTAACCGGCATGAACGATTTCACCGACGACCCCCGCCACCGTCGTCCAGGCGATCACCTTGGCAACACCCCCGGCAACGGCAAACCCTAGACTCGCCAACAACGCCCCGCCGGTCGAGATTGCCGTAAAGACCGAGCCACCGATCAAGGCGATTTCAGAAAGCTTGTCTTCGCTTTTTCCTTCGACAAGGCGTCGACCCGAGATGACCGGCTGGAAGAGGGAACCGGCAAGACCGACCCCGCCGGCGATCCGGAAGATCTGGAACCAGCGGACCAGCTGAGGAACCGGCACAAACCGGTGATGGGAATAGAGG
>CAYYFU010000147.1:3806-4620 GCA_964471095.1 uncultured Pseudomonadota bacterium | reverse complement strand
CGATTGATCTTCAGCTGGGACAGCAGGCGGTTCAAGCTCTCTTCATCCGTGGTACCAAACTCCTCCAGGATCCCTTCCACTTCCTCAGACCGGAAAAGATCCCCACTCTCCTCACTCGCGCCCCCATTTCTTTTCAGATCTTTCCGGATCACCTCCATATAGCGGTCGGGATATTTGCGGCAGATCCCCTCCACATATTTGTTGAGGCGATCGACCGCCTTTTTTCGGGCCTGTTCTTTGAGCTCCTTCCAGTTTTTCAGGTAATGAAGACGACAATGCCCCTGGGTGGTCGACACATTATGACAACCGGACTCCAGACAGATCTTGATGCGACGGACGGCCACGAACCCATCCTAAACTTTTTTCCTTTCTTTTCAACTGGTTTCATGACGCTTGAGCGCCTCTTCAAACTTTTGTTTGCGTCGCAGCGCCTCTCCCCGCTCCTGTTCAATCTCTTCCTTCAGGGACCCCGAAATCGCCTCCCGCATCCTCTTTTTCAGATAACGTCTTTGCTGGCGCCGCTGCAAAATCAAAAAGGCCAGCGACAAGAGGAGCAGGGTCAAAAAAACCCAGATTTCCCAAATCATGGAAGATCCTTCACCCGCCCGTGCGGCGAGGGGGGCCTCTCGATCACCTTGAGGAGGATCTCTTTCATCTTTTGAAGACGCCCCTGATCGGTCACCTTGTGCCCAAAAATATCCCGAACATAGAACGTATCGGCCACCTGATCGACCTTAGTCGAGATCTTGGAGACCTCCACATAGAGCCCCAAGGCCGCCAGGGTCGAGGTGATCTGATAAAGCAGTCCCAGACG
>CAYYFU010000147.1:0-3796 GCA_964471095.1 uncultured Pseudomonadota bacterium | reverse complement strand
TGCGTGTAGATGTCGATCACGGTATAATACGCCGAGACATCATTATCCACCTCGATCTGGGTCGGCATCAAGCGAGCGGTCTTGGGCCGGAACAGGGAAGGGCGGAATTTCTCGGCAACCAGATCCTCAATCGCGGTCCGCCCCGTCAGCACCTCCTGAAGATCTCTCCGAACCTTCTCCCATTTCTCCGTCTCCCGAATGACCTCCCCCTGGTGATCGGTCACCCGAAAGACCTGGATCGCCTGTCCCTCCTTGGAGACGGAGAGATCCGCCCCGAGAATATTGATGTTGTGCGCCATCAACAGGCCGGTCATTTTGGAAAAAAGGGCGGGGCTGTCCAGTGTCAACAGGGTGACTTCATTCCAACCCTCTTTTTCCAAAACCCTCTCCTCAAAGACAATCCGTTCCGTCGGGAGTCTTTTCCAAAGCCGGATATGATGTTCGATGAGCGGCGATGGGGTCGCAAGGAGATACCGGTCCGTCATGACCTGAAAGAACCGCAGGACCGTCTCCCGTTCCTGTTCCGGAATTTTTCGCAAAACATTTTCCTGAATCGTCGCCAACCGCGTTGCCAAGGCCCCCGGCGCAAAGGAGCCTTCCCGCAGCACTTCCCGTGTCTTCAGATAGAGGTATTCCAGCAGGGAGGCCTTCCAATCGGTCATCGCCTCCGAATTGACAGCCCTGATATCACAAAAAGTCAGCAGACAGAGCTGATTCAACAGATCCAGGTTCCTCACGGATTTGGCAAACTGAATAATCAGATTGGGATCTTCCAGGTCCCGCCGGAAGGCGAGATGGCTCATAATCAAATGGCTCCTTTCCAGAAACTCCAGACATTCCACCTCTTCCGGAGAAAAGCCGATCCGTTCACCCGCCTGTCGGATCAAGGGGGCCCCTTTTTCCACATGCCCCCGTCCCTCTCCCTTCCCAATGTCGTGATAAAGGATCGCAAAGGCCAGTCGCTCCGGTTTGGCGAGGTCCTGAGCCATCGCCGAAAATGTCGGATAAGACCGGGCATACTCTCCCGTCAGGATCTTTTCCAATTCCCTGACGGCAAAAATGGAATGCACATCGACGGTATAAAGGTGATAAACGTCATGCTGAACGCGAAAATGGAGTTTCTTAAATTCGGGCAAAAACGCCCCCAAGACGCCGGTTTCATTCATCTGCAATAACAGGCGGCCCACTCCTTTCGGCTTGGAGAGCATTTCGCGAAACAACCGGCCTGATTCCGGGGATCGCTGAAAGTCGGCATTGACCAACGGAAGTGACCTTTCGATCCGCTCTTTGGCTCGATCGTCCAATTCCACTTGCGCCTCTCGACCCAGGTCAAAAAGCTTTAAGAGATAGATTGGCTCCTTTTCAAACAGGTCGGTGTGGGCCAGGGTCAACCTCCCCTCCCGTATCCGAACATGGGAGTTTTCGACCGGGGGAGGCTCCCATCCAAACAGGGTCGGTTCCCCCTCGTGAATCCGGTGGAGGGCGCGAAGGGTTATCCGATGAATCGCCTCCGCATGCCGGTAGTATTGTTGCATAAACAGCTCAACGCCAAAAAATTGGGAACTGCTCTTGAAGCCCAGCCATTCGGCCATCGGCTCCTGATATTCGAAGAGCAATTGATCGACCCGGCGACCGGCCCGGCGGTGCAACTCATTTCTCACCTCCCAGAGAAAATTCAACCCCTTCCAAAACGGATCAAATTCCTCTTGGGTCAGATGACCCTGACGCAACAAATCCGACGGTTCGGATAAACGCCCCTCCCTTTGGCAGGCCCAATGAAGGGCGTGGTAATCCCGGAGCCCCCCCTCCCCTTCTTTCAGGTGCGGCTCAAGAAGATAAACGGAGCCGCCGAATTTTTTTCTTCTTTCTTCGTACTCCTTTTCCTTGTCTTCCAAAAAACGACGGTGATTTTTTTTAGAGGCAAAATAACGCCGGAGTACCCCCTCCAATTCCCGGTAGAGAGAGAGATCCCCTGCCAAAAAGCGGCCATCCATCAGGGAGGTCAAGATCGTGACATCCTCTTCCATCAATCGTTGACAGTCCTTGATCGTCCGGGCGGCAAAGCCGACTTCCAAACCGGCATCCCAGAGGTTTTGCAGAATTTTTTCGGTAAAGAGCCCCGTCTGTTTTGCCTTCCGACCGTCGTAAAGAAAGAGCAGATCGATATCCGAATAAAGACAAAGCTCCTGTCTCCCATACCCCCCTTGACCGACCAGGGTTAAACGATCGGTCATTGGACAAAGGGCCTTGAGCAGGAGATCGATCGCCTGACTGCGAAATCGGAGCAGGTCAAAAGGGAGGGCGTGTGAATCATGGATTTTCAAAAACTCTTGACGGACCTCGCCAAGATATTTCTTGATCGAACCCAAAAGATCTTCTTGGGAGATCTCCAGCTTTGGCCAAGGAGCCTCCCTCATAAATCACCCCCCTTCCCTTCCTTCAAGAAATACTGCCAGACTCCTTCGGCGATCGCCTCCGCAAAATGAGACTGATAATCACGGTTCTGCAGACGCCTCGCCTCCTCCGGGTGGGTCAAATAACCGGACTCAATCAGGAGACTCGGGCATTTCGCCCCGACCAGGACGTAGAAGAGCGCGGTCTTGATCTTGACCGGGGTCATCCGGTATCGTTTCAACCGCCGAGTTAAGGCTTTTTGGATCACCTGAGCCGCCTCCGCCGACTCTTCCGTGACCGCGGTCTGCAGGAGGTCCGACAAAATGGCGTCAACGTCTCCCTTTTTTCGATCCAAGGCGGCATTTTCCCGCGCCGCCAGTTTTTGCGAGGCCGCATCCGTCGCCTTATTGAGATAGTAAAGCTCGATACCGTTGGCCTTTCGGTTGCGCGCCGTGTTGGCATGAATCGAGAGAAACAAGTCACACTGCTTTTGATTGGCCACTCGATTGCGTCCCTCGAGAGAGACAAATCGGTCCCCCCGTCGGGTCAAATGGACTTCTCCCCCTTTTTTTTGCAGACGGTCGGCAATTTTTTTTGAGAGAGAGAGGACCACATTTTTTTCCCGTACCTTTCGGGCGATCGCCCCCGGGTCCTTTCCCCCATGTCCCGGGTCGATCAGAATGATCCTCTTCTCTGCCGTTGCGTGGCCACCCATCGGCAGCAGACAGGAGAAGAACAGGCATAAAAGGATTTTAGAAAAGCGAGCTTTGACCGTCATAAATTCGTAAATGCCGGGCGAGGCGGGGTTTTCCCTCCCGCGTCAGTTCGCCCTGTTCCAGATTTTGCAAGACCTCCCGGGCCCGCTGCAAGACAGGGGGCGGCAGGCCGGCAATTTCTGCGACATGAATCCCGTAGCTCCGGTTCATCCCCCCCGGAACCAGCTGATAGAGAAAAATGACCCGTCCCCCCTCTTCCTTGACCGCCACATGAAAATTCCGGATCCCGGGACGGGTCAGCGCCAGGTCGACCAGCTCATGGTAATGCGTGGCAAACAGGGTCCGGGCCCTCAGGGTATCAATATATTCCGCCGCCGCCCAGGCGATGGAGAGGCCATCGTAGGTCGAGGTTCCCCGCCCGACCTCATCGAGCAGGATCAGACTCCGGTCGGTGGCCTCCCGCAGAATTTGCGCCGTCTCCGTCATCTCGACCATGAAGGTACTCTCCCCCAAGGACAATCGATCCGAGGCACCGATCCGGGAAAAAAGTCGATCCACGATCCCGATCACCGCCCGATCGGCTGGCACAAACGATCCGCTCTGGGCCAACAGGACAATCAACCCGACCTGACGGATCAAGGTCGATTTTCCGGCCATATTCGGGCCGGTGATCAGAAAAAATCGCG
>CAYYFU010000146.1:0-4640 GCA_964471095.1 uncultured Pseudomonadota bacterium | reverse complement strand
ACCTGGCCTATGCACGGGAACTGGCCCGCCATCGAAAGGGTTTTTACACCGTCTCTTTTGATCCCGCCCTCGATACCTATCAGATCCTTCTCTATGATCCGGCGAACGGTCTGGAGACACCGATCGTCGATCCGCTCTCTCAAGGCGCGCTGACCGTTGATTTGAGTTCCACTCCGGGCCTGGCCGGGACCGATCTCCAAAGCGCCGACTTTGGGGGGACCCCCAAGGTCCGGTTTCGGCCTGACGGCACGCCCGAAAACGGCAATGGGGTGAGCCTGGCCAATGTGGGGACCGTTCTGTTGCGGGCGGCGAATGTCTCTCGAACCGTCTCCGTTCAACCGGAAACCGGTGAGGTGAGCCAACAATGAAATCCGAACGAGGTTTTACGTTGGTTGAGATTGTCCTCGCGCTCTTGATCCTGGCGATCTCTTTTCCTCCGCTGATGCGATTGTTTGCGGAGGTGACCGTCTCCGGAATTCAAACCGAGAGTCTTTCCGTGGCCGGCGGATTGGCCCAGGAGGTGATGGAGGAGATCCGATCCCGCAAGTTTGATGAGCTGGAGGCCAAGGATAGTCAGGGGAACTGGAGCACCACCCTGGCGACCGATGCCGGCGAACCGTCGGTCGCTGATTTCGACGATGTTGACGACTTCAACGGGTGGCAAACCAATTTTGCCCCGAACTTTTCCGATTATACCGCCACGGTGGCGGTCGATTATGTCGCTTCGAATAATCTCAACACCGCCCTGACGATCCCGACACCGGTCCCTCCCAATTGGACCCCGAGTTACAAGCGGGTCCAGGTCACGGTCTCCCACCTCTCCCTGGCGGCGCCGCTGACTTTTGTCACCGTGATCACGGAGGTTCAATCGCTATGAACCGCGGATTTACACTGATTGAACTGGTCCTCACCCTTTCACTCCTCGGCCTGGTCGCTTTGGCCGCCGGTTTTGTGATCTCGCCGGCCCTCGATTCCTGGAACACGACCGGCCTTCGCCAGGATGCGGTGACCACCGCCTCCAGCGCCTTGAGCCGGATGGTGAGCGAGATTGCCGAGATTCGGGATCAACAGGCGGTGGTGGAGGCAACCGCCGGCCGCTTTCAGTTTGTCGACGGCGCTAACCAGGCGATCACTTATTCTCTGAACGGAACACAACTGATGCGTAACGGGGCGCTCCTGGCCCGGGGGATCCAGGCACTCACTTTTTCCTATGAGGGGATTGCCAACAATCCGCTGGCGAATCCCCAGGTCGCCCCGGCCGCAACCGATATCTGGAAGGTTGGCATCCAGCTGGTCTGTCTGAAGGAGGGACAGACGGTGACGATCCGCTCCCGGGTTCGGCCAAGAAATTTTGTCCGGTCGTGAAGGGAGAAGAGATGAAAACGAAGGGGACCAAGCGGGAGTCAGGGTTGGCGCTCTTGACCGTCGTCGGGGTGATGTTTTTGCTGTTGATCTTGGGGAGCGCGATGATCTCGCTCGTGGCGACCGGTCGCGCCACCTCACTGGATTCTCTGCAGGCGACCCAGGCCTTTTATGTCGCGGACGGCGGGACCCAGTACATCCTGATGAACCAATTTGCGGGGGACACCGATTTTAGCGATAACCTCTCTCCCACCGATCCTCCGTTCGGCCCGAACGCGATCAGCCTGGGGGCGGGCCGATTTTGGATCGAGTATCTGAACCAGCAGGCGGACAGCATCACGGTCCGGGTCACGGCGCGGGTCGGCGATGCGGTCCGTGTCATCCAGCAGGCGGCCGGTCAGGGAGGGAGCGGGGAGCAGTATGTCACCCTGGCGGACGGCAATCTGAACATGAACAGCTCGAGCGGCGATATTTACGGAGACGTGGCGGTCACCGGTAACACCTCGATTCCGGAGGAGGTGGTGGTCCATGGCAACATCGTGCAGAACCCGGTGCTGACGGTGCCGTCCCTCGACTTTTCCGTCTATGAAGCGATGTGCGACACCACCATCGCCGGAAGCTACGTCGTCAACGCCAATGATACGGGGGATCTCTGCGTCACCGGCAGCGCGACGATCCAGGGCAACGTGACGTTCAACGGCCTCCTCTATGTTGGCGGAAGCGTTCAGGTCCAGGGGAACAATGTGATCTTTAACGGTTCGCTGGTGAGCGAGGGGAACATCAACGCCGACGGCCGGACCGGGCTCCGGTTCAACGCCCAGCCGGGGCCGAACCCGGGGACCCACATGCCGGCGATCGCCGCCGACGGAAATTTGAGCATCAAGAACGCCGATGGGGCGGTGATCAACGGGGTGGTCTGGAACACGGGGAACATCGATCTTTCGAACAGCGACGGCCTCGATTTTCGCGGCTCCTTCATGTCGGGGGGAAATGTCCTGATCAACTCGGCCTCCGGCGTCTCGATCACGTTTGATTCGGACTTGAGCGCCGGTATCCCCGGCCTGCAGGGGGGAGGCGGGGCGGTCACCGGTTCGCTCTCCCTCTCCGGCTGTAATAGTAATTGAGGGCAAACTTCCCTTGTGGATTCGGAAAGAAGGGGTATAATATCAAGAAGTTACAGCCAGGGGGTGGCGTGTATCTCGACTTCTTTTCGTTTACGGAACGTCCTTTCAATGTGACACCGGACACCCGCTTTCTCTATCTTTCCCGTCAGCATGAAGAGGCGATCAAGACCCTGCTGTACGGCATTCGGGAGCGGAAAGGTTTTATCCTTTTGACCGGAGAAGTTGGGGCCGGCAAGACCACCTCGATCCGGGAGTTGCTGAACCGCCTCGATCGGGAGGTCGAGACCGCGTTAGTCATCAATCCGCTGATCTCTACGGCAGGGCTGTTGCAGGCGATCAACAAGGACTTTGGCATCGAAAGTCGGGGGAACGGATCGGTCCAGGAGGCGATTGAAACCTTAAACAGTTTTCTTTTGAATAATGACCGAAAGGGGAGAAACGCGGTGGTCATCATTGACGAGGCGCAGGATCTTTCCCTGGAGGCGCTCGAGATGGTCCGGCTCCTCTCGAATCTGGAGACCGAATCGCACAAGCTTTTGCAATTGGTGCTCGTGGGCCAGCCGGAACTCAATCTGAAACTGAAGCAGGAGACCCTCCGGCAGCTCCAGCAGCGGATTCAGCTCCGTTACGCCTTGGGTCCGCTCGATCGGGATGAGACCCAGGCTTACATCCTGCATCGGCTTAAAAAGGCAACGCCGCAATGCTGTCTGGCCTTCCAACCTTCCGCCTTTGCCAGGATCTTTGACGCCACCGGAGGGATTCCGAGACTGATTAATCATTTGTGCGAGCTGACCTTGCTCGCCGCCTATACTCGGGAAACCCATGTCATCACCCGGAAGATTGTTCAGATGGCGCTTCAAGAAATGAGGGGCCCCTAAATGTCACTTCTGCATGAGGCGTTAAAAAAAGCGGAAACGGAACCGAAGGGGGTCGCTCCGGAAACCCCCTTTGTGGATCGCGAGGAGGCGTCCGTCGTAAAATCCCCCTCCCTCCGTCTGACTCTTTTAATCGCCCTTGCCGTCGCCTCACTCGGTTTTGCCGGTTATCTTCATTTTTCAAAAAACCGTTCTCCGGGGGTGGTTCAAGCCCCGGTGGAGACCCCGCTGGGTCTGGCCGGGGGACCCGGCCCGGAGATTCTCGCCCGGCAAGCGGAGACCAGCCTCCAGGAAAGGCGATGGCAGGAGGCGGCGACCCTGTTCGGAAAGCTGGTCATCCTGGAGCCCCGGAATGCGGAGGCCTACAACAACCTGGGTGTTTCCCTAAAAAAAATCGGTCAAAGGGAGAAGGCCCACGAGCAGTATAAAAAGGCGTTGGCGATTCGGGCGGATTATCCGGAGGCAACGAACAATCTGGGGGTCCTCTATCTTTCCGAGGGAAAGCTGGCCGATGCCCTCAACCAGTTTCGCCGCGCCACCGAGCTGAAACCGGAATATCCGGAGCCGTATTTTCACAGGGCGATGATCGAGGAGGCCTGGGGAAAGACGGAGGAATCACGGCGGGATTATCAACGGTATCTGGAGCTGGCGAAGGGCGTGGATCCCACCCTTGAAAAGCAGATTCGACAGCGGCTCGAATCGGTCAACCGATGAGGGGTCAACAATGGATTTTTCCCTCAGCACATTCAAGAAAAGATTTTTCAAGCGTTTGGTCAAGCCGACCGTTCTCGGGATTGATTTAGGTCATGGGGGGGTGAAGTTGGTGCAGCTTTCCCCCAAGGGGGGTTCGTTTCGGATGCAGGCCTTTTCCTACCCGGCCTTGAGTGAGCCGGAGGAGAGTGTCCAGACCGGCCGGTTTCGAGATTTTTTGAAATCGCGGGGGCTTTCCGGTTTATCGGCCGCTTGTAATCTGGAGGACCCTTCCCTCCGGGTCCAAAGGATGGATCTTCCCAAGATGCCGGAATTGGACCTTCAAGAGGCGGTCAAATGGCAGCTGCGTGATCTGGTGGAAGGGGGGGTTGAGGACTATGTCGTTCGCATGCGTGTCTTGGAAGAATATGCCGCTGCGGAGGGTCACCGTTTGGCCCTCTCCGTCTACGCGGTCAAACGGGAAGCGGTTCGGTCCCGCACCGCTTTTCTTAAAAAACTCGGTTTGAAGCCGATCCTGATTGAACCTGAGGTCACCGCCCTGTTGGCCAGTCTGGACCGGTCGATCACC
>CAYYFU010000145.1:0-4659 GCA_964471095.1 uncultured Pseudomonadota bacterium | reverse complement strand
TTTGCGGCAAGCAGGCGATTGACGATGACGCCGCTCAGGTCCCCCAGATCGTCGCAGAGCTGCTCAACTGGCCGCACGTGATGGTGATTGAAAAATTCGAGATCGGTGCGGATCAGAAATCGGCGGTCGTGCATCGCCGGATCGGCGGGGGGGCCAAAGAGGTTTACGAAGTCCCCTTCCCCGCCCTGTTCGGGTGCGAAAAGGGACTGAACATCCCCCGCTACGCCTCGCTCCCCGGGATCATGAAGGCCAAGACCAAACCGCTCGCGGTCCTCAAGGCGACCGATCTGTTGGGGGATGCGAAGCCGCGGACGGTCAACGTCAATTACCGCCTTCCGCCGGAACGAAAGGCCGGTAGGCTCCTGAAGGGAGAGCCGGCCGAGCAGGTGAAGGAGCTGGTCAGACTGTTAAGAGAGGAAGCGAAGGTGATCTGATGGGAAACATCTTGGTCATCGGCGAACATTTTGAAGGGAGACTCAAAAAAGTCACCTTTGAGCTGGTCTCCAAGGCGGCGGGGCTGGCGAGCGCCTTGGGGGCGGAGGTGGACGTGGCGCTGGTAGGGCATGGGCTCCAGAACCCCGGCGAGGTGGGGAGGTACGGCGCCAAAAAGGTCTTCGTCGTCGATCACCCGAAACTGGAAAAATACAATACTGAGGGGTTCGTCAAGGTGATCGCAGAGGTCGCTCGTGAGGCAAACCCCTCCGTGATCTTGGGGACGGCAAGTCCGCTGGGTAAAGACCTCTTTCCCCGGCTGGCGGCACGGCTCGGCGCCGGACTCGCCACCGATTGCACCGATCTGAAAATTGACTCGGGGAAACTGGTCGCGACCCGGCCGATCTTCGCCGGCAAGGCGTTTGTCGATGTCCGGTTCGAAACCACGATCCAGATGGCGACCGCCCGACCCAACTCGTTTATCCCCAGGGAGACCGGCGGGACGGCAACCGTCGTCGCCAAAAATATCGAACCGGGCGAACTGCGCGCCGTGATGAGGGAGATCGTTAAGGGAAAGAGCGCCCAGGCGGACCTGACCGAGGCCCCGATCATCGTCTCCGGCGGCCGCGCGATGCAGAGCGGCGAGAATTTCAAGATCCTGCAGGAGTTGGCTGACGTCCTTGGCGCCACGGTCGGCGCCTCCCGCGCGGCAGTCGATTCCGGTTATGTCCCCCACGACATGCAGGTCGGCCAGACCGGCAAGACGGTGAATCCAAACCTCTACATCGCCTGCGGGATCTCCGGGGCAATCCAGCACCTCGCCGGGATGCGAACATCAAAGATCATCGTCGCGATCAACAAGGATTCCGAGGCGCCGATCTTCACAAAAGCCGATTACGGGATAGTAGGAGATTTGTTCCAGATTATCCCCCTGCTAACCAAGGAGTTCAGGAAAATCTTGTCGGAATAAGAACAAAAAATACTGGAATTTGATAGTATCATATGATACTATCATTATGTGAAGCCGCCCTACACCCTCTCGCCGGAAATCGTCGCTCTCTGTTCCGAGATCGGCCGATTGGTCGGCCGATACGAGGGGCTGAACCTGCCCAAACCGGCACCGCAACTGCGCCGAACCAACCGGATCAGGAGCATCCAGAGCAGTCTTGCCATCGAGGGAAACAAGCTGACCGCGGATCAGGTCAGCGACGTCCTGGACGGCAAGCGGGTGGTCGGACCGGCGCGGGATATCCTCGAAGTGAGGAACGCGATCGCGGTGTACGATCGGCTGAAGGAATTTGACCCTTGTTCCGAGAATTCGTTCCGACAGGCCCACCGTCGGCTGATGGAGGGGCTGGTTCCGGATGCCGGGCGCTGGCGGTCTTCGGGGATCGGGGTCTTCCAAGGAAACCGCGTAATCCACATGGCGCCCAAGGCGGCTCTCGTTCCAAAATTGATGCAGGATCTTTTCCATTACCTGAAAACCGGGCAGAGGGAAAGTATCCTGATCGCATCGGCGGTCCTGCACTACGAAATCGAATTTATCCACCCCTTCTCCGACGGGAACGGCCGAATGGGGAGGTTGTGGCAGGAGGTCCTTCTGGTTCAGGCGTATCCTTTCTTTGAATTTATTCCGGTCGAATCGGTCATCCGGAATCATCAGAAACAGTATTACGAGGCGCTTCGTCAATCGGACCAGAGCGGAGACTCACGGCCGTTCATCGAATTTTGTCTCCGCTCGATCAGGGAAAGTCTGAAAGGGTTTCTCGACGAACTGAGGCCGGAGCCTCTGACGACCGGGTCGCGGCTGGAGCTGGCAAGAAACCACTTCCGGGACGGCGTCTTTTCAAGAAAGGATTATCTCCTCTTTTTCAAGACCGTCTCGACCGCCACCGCGAGCCGGGATTTGAGCTTTGGAACAGAAAACAAACTCCTGAAACGGACAGGAGATAAGGCGTTGGCCCGATACAATTTCTATAAAAAGCCGACTGTCGATTAAAGGTGTTAATTCGGCAGTCGGTTTATTTTAGCGACCTGTTCCAGATCGTTCCCCTGCTGACCCAGGAGTTCAAGCGGGTTCTTTCGGAATAAGTAATGATATCCAATAGTTAAATATCTTCCTCGGCGGAAGTCTTTATCCTGGGTCAAAAATATGGGTCAAAAATAGGACGCAACTTTTCGGGGACAGCACCGATACCATCGGCATGCGAACCAATGTCCGAAATTTTCTTGTTGCCGCGGCCGACGGTGAGATCTCCCATGCCGACGTCTTGGCGTTCGAAAGCGACTCCCTGGAAAAGGGGTATTTTGATGTCGATGAGCAACAAGCGGTAGCCACCCTGCTGGATGCGCCCGATCGCTTCCTCTTCGAGGAACCGGAGGATATCGTGCGATTACGACTCGTAAGTCAGGCAAAGACTGTGAATCAACACGCCTGGTGGTTACATGTAGCAGGCATTGAATTCGAGAGACCTCCTGAACCGGAAACGGATCCTTCGATCATGCCAACGAAGGTGGTCAGCTTGCGACTCGATGCCGAGGAAAGGACGTTAAGTTTGACCCTGAACGATGGTCTGAGCGATCTCGAATTCCAGGCCGACCAGACTGCCGACCGGTTTCTGATTGATGGTACGGACTTCGGTCCGATTCTTTCAATGCATTTGCTACTCCTGATGCGCAGTGCGGTTCCATCCGGCTGGGATCCGCTGTGGGTTTCAGCCCTGATTTTCATGGATGACCTTTTTCGGTCCCAATCGAAAACGGAACAGAAAATGCTAGGGGATTATTCGAATGTAACCACCTATTGTCCACCGAGGGAGGGGGATCGCCCCCGACAGGACCTTAGTGGCCCCTGGAATGAGTTGCTTGACTCCTTTCCAGATCCTCGTATCCGTAGTCTAATAACCATGATTCCTTACGATTATCATGCCCCCACCGTGGCCACCCTGGACTCCGACGGCCTTTTCAGTAATCACGGTGTCAGCGCGACCGACGGTGTAACCAATGACAGTGGCATTATCTGTCTCTCGGCCACCACACTCTACGATCACAATGAGCATGTTGTATGGCATGAAATCGAGCACCGGTTGACCGGAGGCGCGCTGGACTCATACTGGGCCGAGATACGCCACCCATGGATGATCACTCATTTCGCGAAACTTCGGGATGAAGGCCGATTAATGAACCAAGCTGTTACTCGCTATGCGGCGACCGAATTTTCAGAATGGCTCGTTGAGACCCGACAGGCCTATCGCCGGCAGCGGGCGATTTGGACACAATCTGGGCCTCTTGGCCGGGAAATCTTGAAGGCCCGTGATCCACTCGTCTTTCTGGTTTTTGAAAAATGCCCGCCCGGGACCCTGCAGGAGCCTTGCAAACCAGGTGAGGAGGGAAATTATTACGAGCAAGCCCGAAAACTGCTTGAGGAAACGGGGGCCATCTTACCGACGGACTCCTAAGGGCATGGGGCCAATAGGAACAGGCACTTCCTTGCCTATTGACAACTTTATCATTATAATGATATTTATCTATCACAATTATGCCACGCATTATTCCTATTTCCGATCTGCGCAACAAGGCCAATGAGGTGGTCGGTCTCTGTCATCAAGGGGAACCGGTATTCGTCACCCGTAACGGCGAGGGGGAGCTGGTGGTGATGAGCCAGGCCCTCTACGAGCAAATGCAGGCCCGGCTGGATCTCTACCAGGCCCTCGAGGAGGCCGAGGAATCGCGCCGCCGGGGGCATAAGGGGCGGCCCCACGCCGAGGTCATCCGGTCGCTTAAATCGCGCCTCCCGTGAAAAAGCGTTATTCGGTCCTCTACCTTCCTCCCGCCGAACGAGATCTTGAGGCGATTTTTGAGTACGTCCGAAGGGACACCCCCTCCCAGGCAGGTCGTTTTCTGGAGATGGTTGATCGCAAGATCGGGCGGCTTGCCCTCTTTCCGCTTTCCGGGTCTGTTCCGCGCGATCCCACTTTGCAGGCAAAACGCTACCGGATTCTGGTCCTCGGCAATTATCTGGCATTCTACAAATTCGAGAGGCGGCAGGTCACAATCTACCGGGTGCTCCATGGCAGGCGCCGGTACGAATTTCTCCTTACTTGAACACCTTGGTGGGGCCGTATTGGCGGCGGAAGCGGCCGGACTGGGCATGCTGGCTCTGCACGGTCTGGCGAAATTTATCCTCAATCTGGTGCCGATCGGCACATTCGACACAAAGCCACTTCG